>JALURJ010000264.1 GCA_027016915.1 Desulfurococcales archaeon
TCCAAGACCCTGAGGAGGCCTACGAATACCTCCTCAAATACATATCCATGAAGGGGATCGTCTGCTACAGCCAGATAGTATACGCCATCAACAGGCTGGACATTAGGGAGGATGCCATAAGCCTCCTACTAGGCCAGGCCATATGCCCCACCAGGATCCTCCCACCCAAGGACATAGGTAGGAGGCTCCACTACCTCCACGCACCCCCCAGCGTGGTGGACAAGATAGTCAACACACTGCTCAACATAGGAGGCTTAGATGAGGTGTTAGCGGCAGCCGAGCTGGTGGCGGGCTATGCAGCGCCCTGGAACTCGGGCTACATATATAGGAACATCTACCAAAAGCTTGTGGGAAAGGCAGGAGAGCTTCTCCTCAAGCACCCTCCAGGGCCTGAGCACTTGGAGCTTCTACACGCGCTCATAAGCCTGGCCGGAATCATGGAGAGAGGGTACAGCCAGCTTGCAAGCCTAGTGCGCGACGCTGTGGCGAAGCACATGACCTCTAAGAGTGACGAGGCCAGGCTCCACTGCTCCCGGTGTCTTAGAAGGCTGGCCCGGCTCCTCGCCACAGCGCACCCGAACGAGAGAAGAGTAATGGTCGAAGCTGTGGTAAAGACTTCAGACACGCTAGTCCAAGCCTATAGGGACGAGCCCCTCTACGAGGTTAAGGCCAACATACTTGACGCAGTATGCTTCATGCTTAGATGCCTGGAAGCACCCATAGAGGCGAAACCCCTATACAGGGTTCTAGAGGAGGGGCTCAGGGACATCTACTCAGAGAATAGGGAGAGGGCTCGCGAGTGTCTGGAAAGCCTTAGTATATGTAGGGGGCAGGAAGGCCCCGAAAGGCGTGGTGGCGGAAAGACGGGGCTTCGGGCGCTTAGGGCCCTATGAAGTCCTCGAGCCTCGGCAGGCTGGGCGGTAGGCCCTTCCTCTCCCTTATCTTCTTTATTACATCCATGAGCATGCTGTCAGGCACAGGCGCCCAGCGGCTGAACTCGGTGCCCCAGAAGGCTCTGCCAGCGGTTGCGCTTCTCAGCTCAGCGGCCAGGTCGAAGGTCTCGGCAACCGGTAGTTCTGCCAGCACCCTCATCACCGTGCCCTGCTGGGTCACAGTGACTATCCTTCCCCTCTTCCTCGACACTACAGCCGTGACGGCGCTAAGGTAGTCGACGGGCACCCTTATGTCGAGCTTCTGTAGGGGCTCCAGCAGCGTAGGCTTTGAGGTCAGCATGCCGGCGAAGATCGCGTTCCTCACTGCGGGGTATATTTGGGCCGGTCCCCTGTGGGCAGGGTCTTCGTGGATTATGGCGTCGTGTAGTACCACTTTGAGGCCCCTCACCGGCTCGTGGGCCAGCGGCCCGGCCTTCATGGCCTGCCTGAAGCCCTGGAGTATCGTGTCCTTAACCTCCCTGAGGTGCTGTACACCGGTGGTCCTGTCGACGAATATGTTGATGTTCTCGTCGATGGCCCAGATCCCTCTGGCCTCGTCGTAGTCCCAGTCAGCCTGGTCTCTCAGGATCTTCGCTCTCTCCCTCGGGTCCATGTCCTCGGTGACGACGCCCTCCTGGATCAGCTTCACAGTCTCCTCGTTGAGGGGCTCGACGTGGATGTAGAACTTGTTGTGCTTGTTGGGGGACTTGCCCTCGAACACCTCGCTTATAGACCTGATGCTCTCCCTGTAAACCACTATGGGCGGGGAGGTCACCACCTCTAACCCATAGTTCTCCTTCAGCAGTGTAAGCGCTATTTCTAGGTGGAGCGGGCCCATGCCTGAGATCAGGTACTCGCCGGTCTCCTGGTTGATCTTTATCACCAGGTTGGGGTCCTCTATGCTGAGGTCTCTGAGAGCCTCTATGAGCTTGGGGAGATCCATGGTGTTCTTGGGCTCAACAGCCATAGTTACAACTGGCTCTGAGACGTAGTGCATCTTCTCGAAGGGTGCCGCTATCTCCCTTAGCTCCAGGTCAACCACGGTCTCGCCAGCCCGGGCCTTGTCAAGGCCCAGGACAGCGGCTATGTTGCCAGCAATGATCCGGGGTGCCACCTCCCTGTCGGGACCCATGTAGAGGCTGACCTGGAGGATCCTCTGCTTGGTCCTGCTATTGATGAGCCATACCTCCTTGCCCGGCTCCAGCGTGCCGGACCACACCCTACCCGTGGCCACGAAGCCTGCATGTGGATCCCTCCTCATGTCGTTGACAAGCATGATGACGGGGCCTTCGGGGTCAGCGTTCCTCATCGCCTTACCCAGCTCGCTGTCGGGGTCGCCCCTCCAGATCTTCGGTATCCTGTACTGCTGGGCCTCCCTGGGGTTGGGGACGAACTTGACCACCATGTCGAGGACAGCCTCGGCTACCGGGACCACCTTGGCAAGCTCCTCGACGCTCTCCTTACCCCTGTTGTAGGCATCGATGACGTCGCTTATCTTGACACCCTTCTTCTGGGCCATGGGCACAGTGAAGCCCCACTTGTCCCTGGCGGAGCCGAAGGCCACGGTGCCCTCCACCGGGTTGACCTTCCACTTATTCTTGAACTGCGGCTCAGCGTAGAGGTCTATCAGATTGTTCACATCCCTGATGATTTCGACAAACCTCTGCTGGATCTCGCTGGGGCTGAGCTTAAGCTCCTTGATCAGCCTATCAACCTTGTTGATGAACAGTAGGGGCCGAACACGCTCCTCCAAAGCCTGTCGCAACACGGTCTCGGTCTGAGTCATGACACCCTCCACAGCGTCCACAACCACAATGGCTCCGTCTAGAACCCTGAGGCTCCTGGTAACCTTGCCCGAGAAGTCCACGTGGCCCGGGGTGTCGATCAGGTTGATGACGTAGGGCTTAC
>JALURJ010000265.1 GCA_027016915.1 Desulfurococcales archaeon
AGCGGCGCTGGCGGAGGAGCCCTGGGAGAAGCCCATAGCCTTCACCTGCTTCTGGTGCTCCTACGCCGCCGCCGACAACACGGGCATATTCAAGGTCCAGTACCCCGCCTCGCCGAGGATCATAAGACTCCCGTGCTCCAGCAGGGTTAGCTGGAGGCTCGTGAAGAAGGCGTTCATGCTGGGAGCCCCCGCAGTGGCAGTGACGGGCTGCAGGCTTGGAGACTGCCACTACCAGAACGCCAACCAACACACTGTTAGGAGGTTCAAGGCGTGGAAGAAGCTTCTGGAGAAGGCGGGGGTCAGGGAGGACAGGTTCATCCTCAGGCTCTTCGGGGCCCCCGACGTTCCTGACTTCGTGGACACCATGAAGACCCTGGACAAGGTTAGGAAGACGGTTACAAAGGAGGAGATCCAGTCCACAGTAGAGGCGCTTAAGAGGATGAAACCATGACCAGGTATAGGTTGGACTTCAAGCTAAGGGAAAAGATAGCCGGCTACGCCGGCCCCACCTTCAGCAAATGCTACCAGTGCGGAACATGTACAGCCGTCTGCCTGCTCCCCAGGACCATACCGGTCAGAAGGGTGCTGAGGAAAGCGCAGCTGGGGATACCTGAGATAGACCAGCAGGTCTGGAAGTGCGTCTCCTGCAAGTACTGCGACACATCCTGCCCCCGCGGGGTAGAGATAGCGGGCGTCATGAGGGGCCTCAAGGCAATGCTGTACGAGGAGAAGAAGGCGCCAGCCCAGCTAAACGAGGTGTTATGGAGGGTCTATGAGGAGGGCAACCCTCTAGGGGAGCCGAGGACCCAGAGGGCCGCCTGGCTGCAGGGCCTAGGCCTGCCCTCCAACCCCCAGGAGGGAAGCGTGCTCCTCTACGCGTGCTGCCTAGCCGCCTACGATAAGAGGCTGCAGAACACCCTGCGGAACCTCGTAGAAGTGCTCCGCCAAGCCGGAGTCCAGGTCGCAGTGATGGGCGACGCCGAGACCTGCTGCGGAGACGTGATCTACCACATAGGCGAGGAGTACTTCCTCGAGGAGCTCGCCCAGGGCAACGTGGAGGCCATGGAGAAACTCAAGCCCACAGCCATAGTCACAGTGTCCCCTCACAGCTACAACATGCTGAAACACGTGTATCCGAGGCTCGGCGCCAAGCCGCCTGCACCGGTGATGCACCATGTCCAGCTCCTGGCGGAGCTGATAAACGATGGAAGGATCAAGCCCGGCCGCCTCGAAGCGACGGTCACATACCACGACCCGTGCTACCTGGGGAGATGGAACAACATCTACGAGGAGCCCAGAACCATACTGGAGAGCATAGAGGGCCTCAAGCTCGTGGAGATGGAGCACGCGAAGAGCAGATCCCTCTGCTGCGGAGGAGGCGGAGGAGGGATATGGAGTGAGAACATGGAGGCACGCAGCATAACCAGGAGGAGGCTCGAGGAGGCCAGGGACACGGAGGCGGAGGCTATGGCGACGGCCTGCCCCTACTGCATAAGGATGTTCGAGGACGAGGCCAAGGTTATGAGGGTCGAGATACAGTTCCCAGACATAGTAGAGTTACTCTCCCAAAGCCTCAGGAGGTGAAACCCGTGTCGGAGAAGGAGATCTGGGTCTTCATAGAGCAAGACTCGGGGGAGGTGGAGGAATCCTCCCTCGGAGTGCTCTCCAAGGCCAGGGAGCTGGCCGACGCCAAAGGGTTCAAGGTGACAGCACTGCTCCTGGGAAGCAACGTTAAGGATATGGCGGAGGAGGTAGGCGCCTACGGCGCCCACAAGGTCCTGGTGGCTGAGCACCCCCTCCTCGAGAAATACCTGGCAGATCCCTACTTCCAGGCAGTGTCAACACTGATAGATGAGAGGAAGCCCGACACCGTGCTCTTCAGCGCCACCAGGAACGGCAGGGACCTCGCAGGAAGGCTGGCGGTAAGGTTCAAAACGGGCCTCATGGCACACGTAATATCCCTGGACTACAGCGAGGACGGAAGGCTTGTCGGAGGGGTGCCCGGCTTCGGGGGCAACATAGTGGCAATAGTCAAGCACACCAAGGGAATGCCTCAGCTAGCCACAGTGGCTCCAGGAGTATTCGAGCCCCGCAAGGAGTGGGGCGAGGCCGAAGTAGAGGCAGTGAAGCCCAGCATAGACGAGTCCAAGGTTAGGATGAGGATAGTTGAGAGAAGCGTCGGCAAGATCCTCGACATCTCCAAGTCCAAGAAGGTGGTAGTCGCGGGTATGGGCACAGGCGGAAACCTGGAGCCCGCCAAGCAGCTCGCAGAAATCATAGGCGCAGACCTGGGCGTAACAAGGCCGCTAGCCGACATAGGCGTGGCCCCGAGGGACCTCCAGATAGGCTCCACCGGCGTGGTGCTGAAGGGAGACCTGGTGATAGTGCTGGGGGCCAGCGGGGCGCCCCACTTCGTGTCAGGCATACGCGACGTCGGCACAGTGATCTCGATAAACAAGGACCCAGAGGCCCCGATCCTCGAGTACTCGGACTACTTCGCGGTCGGCGACCTCTTCGAAATAGTGCCCCGCCTAGTAGAGAAGCTCAAGAAGGAGGGGTGATCCGGAGTGGCTGAGCTGAAGAACATAATAGTCTGCCTAAAAGTCGTCCCCAAGCCCGAGGAGGTAAGATTCGACCCCGAAACCAAGAGGCTCGACAGGAGCAAGGCCAGGAACGAGATCAACCCGGCCGACAAGAACGCGCTCGAGCTGGCCCTCCAGCTCAAGGACAAGCACGGCGGCAGGGTCATAGTAGTCTCCATGGGCCCGCCCTTCTGGGACAAATACCTGAAGCTGGCAGTGGCTATGGGCGCCGACGACGCTGTCCTAATCAG
>JALURJ010000266.1 GCA_027016915.1 Desulfurococcales archaeon
CCAAAGCCATCTACCTACTCCTGGAGAGGGGCAAGGTGCTTGCCGAGGGCGCGGGGGCAGCCGCCCTGGCAGCCATACTCAGCGGGAAGGTAGACGTGGAGGGGAAGCGCGTCGTAGCCCTAGTGTCGGGCGGAAACATCGACCTCACGGCCATATACCGGCTACTAATAAGGGGCCTTGCAGGTGCTGGCCGCATCGCCGCGATACAGGGCCATGTCCCCGACCTGCCGGGAACGCTGGCCAAGATAGCAAGCATAATCGCCAGCTACAGGGGCAACATTGTCGAGGTCATCCACGACCGGGCCGACATGGAGGCACCGGCCTGGCACACGACGCTGAAGATAATATTCGAGGCACCCTCCCTGGAAACGGTTGAGACCATCCTGAAGGAACTCGAAAGGCATGGATACAGGTTCCAGCTCCTCTAACCCTGTTTTCCCATCACCTGCGTTTACCAGCTATCCTCATCACCCACGCTCTAACCTCCCCGCTCAACAGGTCCAAAGGTATGCGGC
Source organism: Desulfurococcales archaeon (assembly GCA_027016915.1). GTDB lineage: Archaea > Thermoproteota > Thermoprotei_A > Sulfolobales > WAQK01 > WAQK01. The sequence goes on from JALURJ010000266.1 coordinate 516, forward strand.
GCCCCCGATACTTCTCCGGAAGCGGGTCGGAGGCATACATAGCCTCACTTACAACATCGCCGAACATGGCGGGAGGCAGGAGGGCCGCCGCACGCGTCTCGCCGACCCTAATATCCTTGATATTGGTGACTATGGTGAACACGGCTGTCCCCGTGGTAGCCCTGGTTACATACAGCTTCTCAAGCTCGGGGTGCCGGGCCACGCTGGTAACCTCGACCCCCACCACATCGACGGCGAACTCCGCCACGTTCTCGTCGCCTAGGAGCAGCCTATTCCTAAGGCCCAGCAGGATCCAGAGGGCATACCTTATCTCGGCCAGCCTGTAAGCCTGCCGCGGCTGAAGCTTCTGCGGAGTCCGTGGAAGCAACATCTCCTTGAGGCGGCCAGCCTCTTTCTCCATTCTCCGGTAATCCTCGGTGAAGACAAGCATCTTTGCAGGTAGGAAGCTGTACTTGACTTTTAGAAATGATGAGCGGAGCTTCCTCAGCGTCTCAAGGGCCTCGTTCTTGTACACAGGGTAGGGTAGTCCCCATGTCTTCACAATGTTCTCGAGCCTAGATATGGCATCCTCGGTCACCAGGAACCTGAAGTCGTCCGCCTCCACCATCAGTGATCCCTTACGGTGGTGTGACGTGTACCGAGCTAAAACTAATTTATGCTCAGCGGCAGAGAGCATATGTAGGTCGGCGAAGCTTGCATCCACTACGTATACATAGGAGCACATTGCTCTTGGCCCTGCTGGTCGCGCTGATACTGCTACCCTTCATTCTGCCCTACATAGACGTGTTTCGGCCCGAGGGCGAGTCGGAGAGTCTGGAGGACCTCATGTTGAAGGCAGTTTACCATGGAAACGAGTCAGCAACAAGGCTCCAGGCAGTCCCTGAAGAACAACCTCCAGAACTCGGCGAGCTGGCCAGCCAGGCAGCCGGGGTGGGGGACGCTCTCCAGAAGCAGGTCGATGCGCTACCCCCCTCCAAGTTGGGCGAGACCCTCAGCAAAGCCGCCGAGACCTACGCTGTCCTGGCAAGAGGGGCCAGCCACACGTATCTCGCAGCTGACAACTTGGCCCGTAGCCTGAGAGGCGTGGAGGAGGCTTTGAACCTGCTTCAGGAGTGCAGGATCGAGGAAGCCCTTGAGAAATACAGGGAGGCGAGGCCCGGGCTCCAGGTCGCCAGCAAGGAGCTGGCAGAAGCCCTCAAGATTCTGGAGGAAGGAGACCCAGAAAACCTACTCTCAGGTAACCATACACAGGTATACTTGAGGCTCAGAGATGCTGTCAACGAGACGCTCACCATGCTGGAGGAGTTGGATAGGCTATTCAGCATGGTGGAGGCGAACGCCGACGGCCTTAGATCGCTGTGCGCCGGTGTTGGCCTCTCAGCGCAGCAGCTTCGCGGCGTCATATCCATGCTGGAGAACCTGAATCCAGGCAACGCGGGCAAATACGCGTACGAGGAGGCACAGTTCTTAAGCATGGTTCAGGGCATGCTAGGTTCGGCTCAGGGCCAGGAAGGTCAGGCGCAGCAGGGCGGAGGAAGCGGCCAGACTCCACAGGGTGGAAGCCAGACCGGAACTTCGCCCCAGGAGCAGGGTTCCGGTGGTAGCGGTGCAGGCTACGGTACTCCACCTAGCGACGATTGAGCTGGGGCTGGCAGCGCCCCAATACCTGGTGCTGGGCCTTCTCTCACCGGTCTTATTGGTTCTTATCTGGAGGAGGGCTAGGCGGAACGATGAAACGCTTAAGGCTAGGCTCGGCTGGGCTGGGAGGGGGAGAAACCTGCTACTACTAGTTGCGAGGATATCCGCGGTAATCCTCCTGGCTCTGGCAGCGGCTTCTCCCTACATAGTCATCTACAGGAGCGTCGAGGTAAGCGTGGAGAACGTGGACAGGGTGACGGGGATGCCGGTGATGCACATACTCCTGCTGGACGTGTCGAAGAGCATGGGCTACACCGACAGCGCCCTCGGCGGCTCGGCGAGGATGGAGGCGGCAAAGGACTTCATAGGAGGGTACCTCAACTCCCTGGGCGACGACAATGTCACCATAATGCTGTTCTCGGCCAACCTGACGACGCTGTGCATGGGCGTGGAGCAGTGTCTCTCGATTATAGGGACGGCGGAGCCGGGGAGAAAGTATTCCGCCATAGGCGACGCGCTGACTGCGGCCGCACTGAAGGCGTCGATAACCGGTGTACCCTCAGTCATAGTACTGGTCAGCGACGGCGGCTGGAACTATGGGGCCGACCCTCGGGACGTTGCGAGGACCCTGGGCAACACAACTCCAGTTATCCTTGTAAGGGTAGGCTCTGATCCCCG
>JALURJ010000267.1 GCA_027016915.1 Desulfurococcales archaeon
TATTAGGCGCGGCAAGATGGGTAGGGAGGAGGTCCTCTCCAAGGCCCACGAGCTCCTCAAAACGCTGCTCTCCAACTATATTGAGAAGCTCCACGAAGCCGGGACGGACATCTCTAAGAGCCTGGGGCTCGTCAAGCCTGAAAAGAGGTGCCCCCTCTGCGGGAGGGAGAGCGTGGAGGACGACCACGGGTTCTGCAGGTACCACCAGGAGGCATACAGGGCCCTGATGGAGGCGGAGAGGGAGTGGGCCAGGAGAAGCGGGATCTCCGGCGCAGAGTATTATAGAAGGATAGCCTCCATGCGGAACACGGGTAGGTGGGTCAGAGAGGTCGCCTCACACCTGCTCAGCGGTGTATGAGGAGGGAGAAGAACCCCACATACGGGATCTTGAAGTGCATGCCGCCTACCCTTACAACCACGCCGATTATCCGGTCGTAGGGCACGCCGGGTGCCCTCCTAAGGATCCCGTCGACCCTCTCATAGTACTCGTGGAAATCCTCGTTCCAGTTGTTGTCACCCTTAATCTTGTAATAGTACTTGTCACCAACCCTCTCCACACCCACGACACGATGAATTATCAGGCGCCCACCCCGGACAGACCTGTAAACAACTATGTCATCCACGCGTATCTCTTCAGGCGCCTTCTTAGCTATAACCACCATGTCCCCCTCCCTCAGCAGGGGAAGCATGCTGGCGCCCTCCACCACGGCGAGGGGCGTCGCGGAGCCGGTCAGCCTGTGGAGAAAAGTGGAGCCGCCCACGGCTAGGAGTATGACTAGCAGAAAGAGGGCGACGTCTATGATGATGGAAACCCTAGAAACAGTGGTTTCCGCGGAATCCTTCTCCATGGCACCCGCACCGGAGCTTAGGGTCTAATCTTCGTCCTCCTCGTCTATGTCGCTGAGGTCAAGCTCTATCACGAAAGCCCTGTCCTTCTCCTCCTCCCCGCCCAAAACCTTCTTACCCTTTGTGCCCTCAACCTCTACCCCGCTCCCACCAGCCTTGATCTTGCTGACCACGCCCTTCCACCTATACCCGCAGTTGGGGCACTCGAAGGAGCCCATAACTGTTATCGTTATCCTGCCCCTAGCGTCGGGTATTGGGGAGACCAGTTGCCAGGTTTTCAGGGGCTTCTCAGCCCTTGCACCGCACGCAGGGCATTCGTGGGGGTCCCTTTTCGGCCTTCTAGGCATGCCTACCACCGGTCCTTCGGTCTAAAGCTAGGGTGACTCCAGTTATTTTAACTGTTATCCATAACTCTAGACCGCTACCTCTTACCCACGAGGCCCTTAGTGTAGGGGATCTCTATCTCAAGCTTGTACTCCCTCAGCTCCTTGGCCAAGAGCTTGGCGAGGCTCGCCAGGTGCTGTGGCTTGGGCTCGTAGCCCACCATCGATATCCCGATAACATATTCGGCCATGCCGTCCCTTATCGAGGCCAAGTGGATGTCGGGCTCAATGGTCCTTATCCCGTGCTTAAACTTGATCAGAATAATCTCCCTCACCTTCTTCTCAAACTCGTCAAGCTTCTCAACGTCGTCGAGGTTCTTGAGCCTCAACACTATGCTGGCGCTGCTCGTGTCGCTCCGCTTAGCGTAGACCTTGGAGAGGAGAAGCCTGTTGGGCACAACCAGTGTGTCGCCGTCCAGCGTCTTGATCACGGTGCTGAGCTTGTTCACCTCCCTTATCTTGCCTATATGGCCCTCGAAAACCACCGTATCGCCCACGTTGAGCATCCTTGAGAACATTATTGCGTAGTAGCTGAGGAGGTTCGTCATGGCGTCCCAGGCATATATGGATATAACTATGGCACCCAGCACAACCACGTAGAGTATCTCCGCCACCCTGACGTAGAAGTACACTATCATCAGGACGGCGAAGCTGTAGAGTATGAGGGACATTATCTTGTTGATCCTGTCGGCGATGCTCTGGGTCAGAATGTTCCTCTCAGCCATCCTCCTGTTAATGTAGTGAACGGTCTTGACCAGCAGGAAGACTATTACCAGCATGAAGATGCTGTCCAGGGTGGCCTCGAAAACCCTCTTGGACCAGAGCTGCATGAAGAAGTTGCGTAGCTCGTCCAGCACGTTTACCAAGGCTACCTGAACACCTCCACGAACTTCTCAACCAGGTCCCTCCTCACAAGGGCCACTATCTGCATCCCAGGCCTAAGCTCGCCTATCTCCTCCGGGTCCTTAAAACCTTCCTCATCGAAAACGGTGAGCAGCTTTATCCCGTCGCCGGGCAGGCCAACCTCGCTCAGCCTTTTCCCGACGCTCGAGTCGCTTTCGGTCAGAGTTATGGATGCTATCACGTAGTTGCCGGTGAACACCGGTGCGAGCTCAACGGCGTGGTACTTACCCTCTATGACGGACTCTATTATCTTGGCCATGATGTACGGCTCCGTCAAGGCGTACTCTACGCCCACCCTCTCCAGGAGCCTCGCTATGCTGGGGTTCTTAACCCTTGCCACAACCCTTGGCACACCGTACTCCCTCGACACGGTCGAGACGAAGAGGTTGATCTCGTCCCTGTCGGTGACGGCGACGACAACGTCGAACGTGGAAAGGTTAATCTCCTCGTATAGGTCCGGGTCCGTGGCATCCCTAGCGAGGGCCAGGACGTCGGCCTCCTCGGCGATCCGCCTAGCCTTCTCCTCATCCCTGTCGACAACGATAACGTCGTTCCCCTTAACCGAGAGCAGCCTAGCCAGGGTCGAGCCCACGTGGCCCGCGCCCACTATGAGGATCCTCAACTCTCCGGCGCCTCACTACAGCATATACTGTTAGTGGTGATAAATCTAGCGTGGAGGCCGCGCCCTCCAAAAAC
>JALURJ010000268.1 GCA_027016915.1 Desulfurococcales archaeon
TTTGAGAAGGCTTCTGAGGGGCGTCGATTCTAGGAGCCGGTGCTTTAGCCCGGTGGGAGGGGCGACGACCTCCCTAAGCGTGAGGCCTAGGCCCGCCTCCTGGAAGGCTGCGTCGAAGAGGTGGGTGTGCGCGTTGTAGAGGGCTGGTGAGGCCACGAGGCTCCTCCTATCCTCGTAGCTGCCGGACCATTTGGCAGTGTCCACTATGCCGCGTATTATGCCCTCCTCAACGATTATGACAACATCCCTGGAGAACCTGTACTCCTCGCCCACGTATGCTGCGCCAACCCTTAGAACCAGGCCTCCCACAACGGGCCACCGCTGGTCAGAGAGGTATGCTGCTCCTATCGGCATATCTTACCACGTATGTGCGCGGCTTCAGGGCCGATACTATGTGGTTGAAGGCCTTCCAAGGGTCCGCCTTGTCGCCGCACGTGTAAACGTCGAGGGTGGCGTACCGGTACTCCGGCCACGTGTGGAGGGCTATGTGGCTCTCCAGGACAAGGGCTATCACGCTTATGCCTCCCTTCTTGCCGCCTATCCTCCAGCTCTTAAGCTCGGCGAGGGTGGCGTTGGCCTTCTCCACAGCCTCGAGCACCAGTCTGCGTAGGTACTCCTCGTCCCAAAGCACCTCGGGGTCCAGGCCGTAGAGGTTGGCATAAACATGTCTACCCACAATGATGTCCTCCCTCCCGGTCTCCGCGAGGCGGGGCTGCTGCAGTGTCATTTCTGCTACCCTTACACGGTGGTTGTAATATGCCGGGGTAGGAGGGGGTTCTGCGGTTTAAAGGGTTTTCGATGGAGAAGCCGGGAGAGAGTTAGGGCGCGTATCTGCGCAGAAAATCCCGCTTAACGGCTGAGAGCATGGACTCCAGGTCCTCGAGGCCGCCCGCACCCTCCAGCCTGTCGAACTCCATGTTGTTGACGAAGAGCACCACTGTGGGAACGTACCTTATCTTAAGCTTCTTGAACAGCCTCCTTCCCCTGCCCGAAGCGTTGACCTCTATGAACGTGGCCTCGTTCTTGTGCATCTCCTTGAAGAGCCTCCAAGTGGACCAGAACTCCTCGCAGGCTGGGCAATCGTCGTCATAGAAGTACACCATCACAACTATGGGTTGTTCCTGCTCCTGCTCCACGCCCACTAGCCTCTCCCTACCTTTCACCGGGCGGCACCTCGCGACTATACTCGGGGTTGAGGGTATATAGGGGTTTGGTATATGTGTTTGGGTTTGGTAAAAAAGTATTGTTATCGGCTAGACATTTGGGGGTGCTACTTACTCCACCTCAACATAGAAGGCCAGCCACGTGTGCAGTGTGTCATAGTATAGCAGTAGCTGCCCGCCAGCGGACTCCGGCAGCCCTACTCCCAGTATTATGGTCCAGGTAGTGGCCTCCAGAGGCTCCAGTACCAGATAAAGTCCCTCGTCGGCGTTGGTTGCATTAACCGTCACCTCTATGGGCAGCAGGTCCCCCGAGCCGAGGTACATGTTTGTAGACACTGTCGGCAGGTTGGCCTGGCCCTCCAGCGGTATGACGAAGATATAGTCGGGGAACAGCCACACGTCCCCCATGCCGGTGGCGTAGAGCTCCAGGGTTTCGGTGGCCGTTGTTCCTGCCTCAACGCTAACCATGTTGTCCCTCAGCCCGTTAAACGTTAGCTTTATCGAGACCTCCTCCTCAGGCTCGTGGCCCGAGGCTATGGTCTGGTGCACCACGAGCCAGTAGACGTCGGTGCCTCTAGTCGGGTCTAGTGGTGCGTGGAACGCCGCCTTGCCGGGCTCCGGGTAGTCGAAGTAGCCGAACACTATGCGGTACTGCCTAAACACCCTGTATGTGGGGAATGTCATCTTTGCACCCAGCACGGCTGCATCTATGTATGCCAGGAAGGCGTAGTCAACGACTCCCCAGAAGTTGATGCCTGCACCTATGAGCCCGGCGTCGTACTCGCTGAAGGTGTCGTCCCAGGAAACCTCTACGCCTACCGCCACGGCTTTCATGTCACTATTGTCTATCACTACTGGGTACACCCTCCAGTCTCCCACCTCAGGCCTCCAGCTGTTGTCCAGGGCACCCTTGAACCTGTAGTTGTCGTAGGGGTACGGCTGGCTGCGGCCCTCGAGGGTGAAGGTCCCCTCGGCCTTAACCTTCTTGGCCACCGGTATGGATACGGGTATCCAGCTGGTGAACTCCTTGTCCCCGCTCTCCTGCTCCACCACTATGAAGCCCTCGTAGATTCCTGGGTCAGCGTGCTTGGGCACCCGTATCTTCAGGGTAACCTGAGTGGTCCCCTCAAACTCCACCTCCTTGGGCACCGAGATCCACTTCCACTTCTTCAGCTTGTAGGTGTCCAGGAACATGTCCAGAGGCATGGGCTGTACGCCTGAGCCGCTCCAGAAGTTGTAGATCGGCCTGATGTCGACCACGAACCTGGCTATGTCCTCCAGGCTCTCAGGGTCTAGGCCGAAGTACTCGGCCACAGCTTCTGCAGCCCTCTTGATGGCCTGCTCGGCGTCGCCCACCTGGACGTGGAACACGTTACCCTGCCTGAAGTCTGCCTGCACCCTGCTTAGCTCGAAGGGCTGGATGACGCCGTCACCTGTTAGGTCGAACCATACCGCGAGCTCCACGCTGAAGTAGTAGAACATCGGCATGGTTAGGCTGTCCCCCCTAGGGTCTGGGTCGAAGTACTCGATGGGCATGACGGCGGTTATTTCGTGGAAGTCTCCCTTAAGCGCCTCATGTTTCAGGGGGATCATTATCCTCGACCCTACGAATGTCAGGTTGCTTACATCGATGAACAGCTTGGAACCAGCTAAGAA
>JALURJ010000269.1 GCA_027016915.1 Desulfurococcales archaeon
CGGAAGGCCCATTGAAGCCCCCTACGGTCTTCGAAAGCTGGAGGCCAAGTTGCTTGAGGAGGGTTTTAACGCCTACGTAGTGGACCCGGACTTCGTCCCCTACTATGTGGAGAGGGGCGCTAAGGCCCTCTTCATAAGCCACCACGACTACTTCGCCATGGGTCCTCCGAGCAACGAGTGGTGGATGATAACTGGGAAGACACCTCTGAACGCTGAGAGTTTCGAGGAGTTCATATCCTTCCCCGAAATATGGCACGCCAAGAGGAGGCACAGGCTCCGGATAGTTGTGGGAGGCCCAGCCGCCTGGCAGTGGGTGGCTAGCAGCGAAAAGCTGGCCAGGTGGCCTGTTGACACCATAGTAGAGGGCGAGGCCGAGAGGGTGATCGTGGACCTGGCGGTCAAGATACTTAGCGGCAAGGAGGTTCCGCGCCACATCGTAGTAGGCCCTGAAGAGACCCCCAGGGTAGACGAGATACCAGTTATACGGGGCGCCAGCATCAACGGGCTGGTAGAGATAATGAGGGGGTGCCCGCGGGGATGCAGGTTCTGCTCCGTCACCCTCCGGCCGCTTAGAATGATCCCGCTGGAAATGGTGGAGAAGGAGATGCTGGTAAACATTAGGTTTGGTGTGAGAAACGTGATCCTCCACTCTGAGGATGTCCTGCTCTACGGGGGTGAGGGTGTCAGGCCCAGGCCTGAACCCCTGGTAAAGCTCCACGAGCTAGTTGTAAGGCATAACCTGGGCCTAGCGTGGAGCCACGTTAGCCTGGCAGCGGTGAAGTACGCTGAGGACGAGTACCGTCTGATCTCCAGGCTCTCCGAAATGCTGATCGACGGGAGTAGGAGGAGGTTCATAGGTGTCGAGGTTGGGATAGAGACGGGTTCTCCTAGGCTTGCAAGGATGGTAATGCCAGCGAAAAGCGCTCCCTACCCTCCGGAGGCCTGGCCGGACATAGTTGAAGAGGCCTTTGCCATACTCCACGATAACAACATAGTTCCAGCCGCTACCTTCATCCTAGGCCTGCCCGGCGAGACGCCGGGAGACGTTGCTAGGACTGTGGAGCTCCTGGAACGCCTACGCCCTTACAGAAGCATTATAGTTCCAATGTTCTTCGTCCCACTGGGCAGGCTGGCGGGTGAAAGAGGCTTTGTGAAGAAGATGATTTCGGAGGAGCATGTCGAGGCTATGAGGGTTGCCCTTAGACACACCCTTTACTGGGCGAACAGGATGCTTCCAGAGTATATGGCCGGGCCCCGGAGCGTAGCTGCACGCCTGCTCCTCAGAGCGTTCCTAAAAGCCGTAGAGTTTAAGGTGCGGCAGGCTGAGAAGAGGGTTCTCCAAAGGCTGAGGAGATGAGTGGAGGGTTAGGAGCCCTTCCCCCTCCATGTGGTGGGCCCGGGGGGATTTGAACCCCCGACCTACGGGTCTCTCCAGCCCAGCTCCAGTAACAGTTCATCCCCCACAGGGGTGGGGTCGTCAGACCCGTAGCGTTCTACGGGTCTCCCTCCGCGGGCTGTCCCGCTCACTGGAGCCCGCCGCTCTGCCTGGCTGAGCTACGGGCCCACCAGCGGGCACCGATCATAGTTAGGGGAGGGTAGGGGTCTTAAATGTTACCCGGTGGCTCGGCGAGCCTTAACTCCAGCTGTTTCAGCTGGGAGAGGACTGTCTCCACGTATCTGTCGATCTCCTCAGAAGGCACCCCCTTGCGTTGCGCTATGTTCTTAACTATTTTCTCGACCAGCCAGTACTTCTTGTACTTCTCGTTTAGGGTTTTCCACTTGATGCCCTTCAAAGCGTTAGCCACCCTCTCATTATAGGGTAGCATGCCCTTCTTCATGAGGACTGCTATTATAGGGTAGCCGACGTACCCCCTATACTTAGTTCCGTTATCGTCGCTGTAGACTAGCCGCTTCTCGGCATCCACGATAACCGTGTAGGTCTTATCGCCCAGCGAGGAGACGACTCGGGCCCTCTTATCGTCGAGGATCTCTACGCGGCCGTCGGCCAGGCTTCCAGCGGCTTCCAACACCTTTATGCGGGGAGGCATTTTCAGCAACTGCAACCCTGGCTCGGTACCTCCACTACGGTTACAGTGCTTCGGCGTCTTATACAGGTTGCTGGTCCCTCGGGTAGGCATCCAGGATTTCTATTTTCTCCCTCTCCCTTGCCGGTAGGGTTGCTGCTAGCGTCTTGATCTCCCTGGTTACTTCTTCCAGCCTAGCCTTATACCTTGGATATAGTATAGGTACGGCTATGCTGCCTCCCCGGACCCAGAACCAACGTGCGCCTATGGGTAAGAAGACCGTGATACACCCCACTGCTAGTAGGAGCAGTCCTGGAGCACTGATGCCTATAGCCGTGAGGGCTAGGCCGGTAGCAGCTAGTGTTGCGGAGAGTGTTAGTCCGAGCCTGCTCGTCCGCGTCTTCCCCAGTAGCTGCTGCCTCTCTATTATGAGGTCCAGTATCCTATCGGCAGCGTCCCTGCTTCTTGGAGGTTCTTTGTGCGTGTAGGGCGCGAGTCTGGAAAGGAGTTCCCCGTACTTCTCAGGCATCCTGATATATGTTGTCCCATCACTATACGGTGCCAGGATAATTCTGGAAAACATCCCTACTCTGTATATGTAAAGCCTGCCAACCCGCTTGGGCTGAGCATTCCTGCCGAGAGACCTGAGGTACTCTTCCACAAGCCTTCGGATCTCGTCAAACTCGCCTCTGAGCCAAAGGCTGCGGGTCACAGGGGATGCCCGGAAATGAGGTGGACAGAAGGGGTAAAAAGCTACTCGCGCTTGTAAGGCCTGCCAATGTGGGCTGGAGGCCTGGATACCCCTATAAAGCCAGCCACAACCACTAGTGTGGCTATGTAGGGTAGAGTATTGATCAGGCTTATCGGTACCAAGGCCTTGATCTCGGGAATTATTTTAAGCCACTCGGCGGCGGTCCACGTTACGCCGAAGAGGGCTCCGCCAGCCAGAGCCAGGAGCGTGTTCCAGTTGGCGAAGTTGACCAGCGCCAGGGCTATGAAGCCCCTGCCGGCTGAGAGCTCCTTGGTTATGCTGGAGAGCCAGTCTATGCTGAGGAAAGCCCCTGCCAGGCCCGCCAGAGCTGCGCCGTAAACCGTCGCAACGGTTTGGACCAGCTCGACGTTGACTCCCACCACGTCGGCTGCCTCGGGGTTCTCGCCGACAGCCCTGATCTTTCTGCCGTACCCCGTGTTGTTCAGCATGTAGTGTGTGCCTATGGCTATCAGCACTGTTAGTATGAAGACCGGGCTAACCCTTAGAAGCGGTAGTGCTGGCACCTTGGCCTCGGGCGGCACCGTATGGTAACCCCTCACATGCCACACAGCCTCTATGCCGAACGGCACTAGCCCTAAGGCTAGAAGGTTTACGCCGAGACCGCTGATGATCTGGTCTCCTTTAAGGTAGTTTGATATCAGGCTATGCACCACTCCTAGGAAGGCTCCGAGCACCGTGCCAGCCGCCAGGCCGAGCCAGGGGCTCCCCGTAGCCTCGGCAACATAAACCGCTATGAAGGCTGAGAGGAGCATTATACCTTCAAGACCTATATTGACTACACCGGCCTTCTCTGTCACGATCTCGCCTATCGCTGCTAGCACCAGGGGGGTCATAGCGTAGGTTGTCTGCCTGGCTATCTCGGCTATAGCGCCTATATCCACTACCCACCACCTCTAGTAAACCTGGTTTTGAGCAGTTTGAGCAGGCCGGGGACTGCTAGGGCTATTATGATAACGCCTTGCACGGCCTTCACCATCTCGAGGGGTACGCCAGCCACGATCTGCATTCCTCTGGCACCTGCGGTAAGGCCGCCCACGAATATGGCCGCTGGAATTATGCCAAGCGGGTGGTTTGCCCCTATGAGCGAGACCGTGATGCCATCGAACCCGTAGCCGAAGAGGTTGGAGAGGCCCGTAGTTATGGCATAGTGGGGTGGGCGGCCAGCTATCTCGCAGACCCCTGCAAGCCCCGCGGCGATGCCACCTATGATGAACGACCAGAGCACGGCTCTTTCAGGGTTTATGCCGCCGTACCTGGCTGCCCTCGGATTCATGCCTGTCGCCCTGATCTCATAGCCGAGAACCGTGTGCCAGAGCAGGTAGTAGGAAAGCAGCGTGACGGCGACGGCAATTATTATGGACGCCGTTAGCTCTGTGCCTCTAAGTATTATTGGCAGCCTCCCCGGCTCCGGCATCTCCACAGTCTTTGAGGGGTCTTTGGGGTTGGGCAGGAGATCCACCCTGGTGTAGTCCACTATCCAGAAGGCGATCCAGTTGAGCATTATAGTGGAGACAACCTCGTTGACACCTTTGTACGCCTTCAATATGCCAGCAATGGCTCCCCACAGGGCGCCCAGCCCTGAGCCTAGCAGTACGGCTAGGGGGAGGTAGAGTGGGCCGGGCAGACTCATGGCTGCTACGATCACAGCTCCCAAGGCTCCTATATACATCTGGCCTTCGGCGCCGATGTTGAACACTCCCGCCCTCACGCCGACGGCGAACGTTATGGCCGTGAACATGACGGGTGCCGAGAAGCTCAGGGTCATGGCTAGGTTGTATGGGTCTGTGGTCAGGATGGAGGACCCCAGCATCGCCCTGTAGGCCTTAATGGGGTCGTAGCCGCCCATCCACATTATTATGCCGGAGATGGCGAAGCCCGCTATGAGGGCTACAAGTATCTCGGCGAACCTGTATAGGCCCTCGACCAGCTTCTGCCTCTCCATCCAGGGTCACCCCCTCGACAGCTTATAGCCGCCCATCATCATGCCTATCTGCTCCCTCGTCAGCTCCTCGGGCCTCGCCACACCCATGAACTCGCCCTCATACATGACGGCCATCCTGTCGCTGAGCTGCAGCACCTCGTCGAGGTCTGCCGAGACCAGGAGCACTGCCTTGCCCTTGGTGCGCATCTCTACGAGTAGCTTCCTTATGTACTCGGTTGCAGCCACGTCGAGGCCCCTGGTGGGCTGGGCTGCCACTATTAGTTTGGGCTCCTTGCTGAGCTCACGTCCCACAACGAGCTTCTGCTGGTTTCCACCACTCAAACTCCTTACAGGGGCGTCGAGGCCCGGAGCCACTACGGCGAACCTGCCTATTATCTGGGAGGCGTGTCGCCTTATGGTGGACCAGAGCAGGTTGTAGAACCTGCCCATGAAGGTCCTGGCCCTCTGAACCCCTAGGATCGAGTTCTCTGCTACGTTCATGTCAAGCACTAGGCCCAGCCCCTGCCTGTCCTCCGGTATGTGGCCCAGACCCATGCGGTAGAGTTGCGAGGGAGCAAACCCTGTGACGTCTCGGCCTTCTAGGATCACACGTCCCTTCTCAGGCCTTCTCAGGCCGGTTATTGCCTGGATAAGCTCGCTTTGGCCGTTGCCCTCCACCCCAGCTATCCCGAAGATCTCGCCTGCCCTGACGGTGAATGAAACCCCCTTTACTGCCCACTCCCCTAGGTCATTCCTAACCCAGAGGTCCCTGACCTCCAGGATCGGGGGTCCCGGCTCGCTTGGAGGCTTAGATATAGTGAAAACCACCTCTCTGCCAACCATCATTTTGGCCAGCTGCTGGGGCGTGGCTTTGGAGGTCTCCACAACGCCGACAACCTTGCCGTTGCGGAGCACGGTGACCCTATCGGTAACCTCCAGCACCTCTCTGAGCTTGTGGGTGATGAAGATCACAGTCTTCCCCTGGTCCTTAAGCCTCCGCAGGGTCTCGAAGAGCTCGTCGGTCTCTACAGGGGTCAGATTGGTCGTAGGCTCGTCCAGGATCAACACGTCCACGTTCCTGTAGAGCATCTTCAGGATCTCGGCCCTCTGCCTCACGCCAAAGGGCAAGTTCTCTATTTTGACGTCCAGCGGAACCCTGAGACCCGTCTCCTCCATCAGCTTCTCTATACGCTCCCTAGTGCCGCTCTCCGCCTTTAAGCCGAGGACTATGTTCTCGTAGACCGTGAAAACTTGTACCAGGGCCAGGTGCTGGTGCACCATGCCTATGCCCATCTTCAGGGCCTCGGACGCGCTTTTGAACGAGACCCTCCTGCCGTTGACCAGTATCTCGCCGCTAGTCGGCCTGAGGAGGCCTGAAAGTATCTTCATAAGGGTGGTTTTCCCGGCTCCGTTCTCGCCGAGGAGGCCGTGGATCTCGCCCCGCTTAACGAAGAAGTCCACCCCTCTGAGCGCTACCGTGCCGTCGGGGTATACCTTAGTTATCCTCCGCATCTCTATAAGGTGCTCTGAGCCCTTGGGGCCTGTGGTCAACACGATCGGACCAGGAAACCGGTTGGCTGGAGCGATAAAAAAGGGTTAAGGTGCTGGGAGGCTAGCCTGCAGGCACTCCCAGCTGCTGCCTGATCTGCTTGATCTCGTCGCTGTCTAGAGGTATCTTGGCCGCTATGTCGGAGAACTTTAGGCCCTTGACGGCTACGTCGGGGTTGGTTTTCAGGGTTTCAGCCAGCTTGTCGACCTCGTCCCAGATCCAGCTAGGTATGGCCTCCCTCATTGCCTTGACCTTGTCTATGATCTGCTGCTTCTCAGCCTCCTTTACGGTGCCTGCCTGTATGCCTAGCTGCAGGAAGGTCTCCAGATCGCTGAGCTTGCTTATGGCGACGCCACCCTCCTTAAGTCCCAGCTCCAGGATGCCTCCATAAGTATCAACCTTTTTCTGGTAGTATTCTAGCGCCCTCTTCACCGCGGTGTATACGCCCACGTCAACCCTCTTCATCATGCTTGCCACTATGAAGCCGGGCTTGATGTAGTCCTGGTCAGCGTCAACTCCTATGGCGAAGGGCGGCCCCATGGTCTTGCCTTCCTGCTTAGCCCTCTCCTCCACGGCCTCGAATATGCCTAGGCCGGTAGCGCCAGCCACGTTGTAGACCACGCATGCTCCCTGGGCCAGCTGGGCCTGGGTGGCTGTCTTACCCTTTGCCGGGTCGTTGAAGGCTCCAGTGTAGGTCCAGAGCACGTCGAGGCTCACATCCTGGCCTGTGTGCTGCTTGTACACCTGCTCGCCGTAGCGTATCCCCCAATAGTAGCCGGCCTCGAACTTGTAGAGCACGGGTATCTCCATGCCCAGCACCACTCCGACGGCGCCGCACCCGTAGTGGGCTGCCACCATGGCTGCAAGCGCTCCTACCAGAGCGCTGCCCTCGTGCTCCTTGAACAACACGCTCAGCACGTTGGGCCTATTTGGGATATAGCCGTCGATTATGGCGAAGAGCTGGTTGGGGTACTCCTGGGCTGTCTGGTTGACGGCATCGGTCATGAGGAAGCCTACGGCTATGATGACCAGGTAATCGCCGCTCCTAGCTAAGGTCCTCAGGTTGGGCAGGTAGTCGGACTCGGACTTGCTCTGAACCTCGACAAGCTCCAGGCCGAACTCGTCGGCAGCCCTCTTAGCCCCCAGGTATGCCATGTCGTTGAAGCTTAGGTCGCCTCTCCCCCCTATGTCGTACACCACGGCGATCTTCTTGGGTATAGAGGGTGCTGCCGAGGTTGTTGTCGTAGTAGTGGTTGTGGTGGTTGTTGTGGTTGTCGTCGTGGTTGTTGTCTCCTCCCCCGGCGCTTTGCGGAGCGTGAGGAGGGCGGCTCCAGCAGCGATGACAACAAAAACCACTATAAGTAGGGCTGCAGTCTTGGATAGGGCTCTCTTCAACCCGCTTTTCACAGAGCTCAACCCCCTTAGGGCTAAAATAGTTGCGGTTACAGTGCTATTTATTGTTTCATTTAAACCGGCACATCAAATACGCGGGGCCAATCTATTCGCGGAAGGTGACGTGGAACTCGCAGTAGGGATCCCCTCTACATATACACTTCTTCTCGTCCACCGACACACTTTTGTTGGTAAAGGCCTGGATCAAACCAGCCACCACGCCCCGCTCATAGAATGAAGCAGGCTCCCTGAACCCGTGTCTTTTTGCCACAACGCATTCCCAGTTGTGATGGATCCTTAGAACTATCCGGTCCTCCCTTAGAGGATCTCCGTAGGAGAATTCCAGGATTTCCCCCTTATATCTCCCTGTGGTGAGCGTATATATTAGTAGTAGTTCCAACGCCTTCTTCAGGTCGCTCACACCCAGGCTTATGCAGTGGTCTTTAAATGCCTCACCCACGGCCATGCCCTGATAGTAGAGGAAAGCGTTACCACTGGGCCCGAACTTCTCCTTGATCCGTAGAACGATAGCCTTCTGGGCCTCCTCTGAAACCATTATGTATCTGGCCCCTGCATCGTCAACTATGGGGAAGTGGCGGGTGTCTGCAAGGATCTGGGGAAACTGAGGACGGACAAGCTCAACGTAGTCTACTGAATCTAGCTGCTCTATCTCCCTCCTTATATGTTCGGGTTCAACATAGGCCTCAGTGAAGTCGGCAACTATGAAGCCTGTACCCACTTCACCCATACCTACACGTGCGCCAAAGACAATGTTCCACAGGTTAATACGGTGCCTCTTAAATATCGACGCAATGTCGGCAAGCACACCCGGCCTATTATAGACCCTAACGTAGAAGCCTGCAAGCCTCCTACCCTTCAAGTAAAGAAGGTTGCCGATCAGAATAGGGTCCAGTAACTCCGACAAGCCTCCATGAGAACCGTTCGGCAACATCACCGAACACTGGGTTAATAGTGGAAATCTCTTCTATAAAAACTTATACTACTTTGTAATGGATTATAATTAAGATTCAATCCCAAATTTAAGCATCCTCAAACCCACTGAAGAACACGACATCAGCCCTGGCCACTCTCGTCATCATTCCCGGAAAGGGTGTGTATTCATCATCTGCCTTGTTGTGGCCGCCGAGCCCCTTTCCCGGCGCCCGTGGGATTGGCGCCGGGGAG
>JALURJ010000270.1 GCA_027016915.1 Desulfurococcales archaeon
CCTTACCCATCACCACGACCTCACGACCCACCAGGTTCTTCTCGTAAAGGTCGGACACGCTGAGATACTGGGTCGATCCCAGTATGGATATTATGAGCAGCGCCAAAACAGCGGCGCCAAGGACGCCGGCTATGATGGCCTTATACGCCGTTTTCACGGGCATCACCTCCTTCTTCCGACCCCTTTAAGACGTACAGGGCTAGCGCCAGGACCGCCAGCCAGTATATAGTGTATGCAACATAGATTTCAGGATCCATACATATCTCCCTCCAAGAGGAGTTTCTCCCTGTACAGGTTCTTGCCATATAAGAGTTTGAGCATGGGTAGAAACAGGAGGAGGTTTGTGAGGAAGGATACTAGGAGCATGTACTTCATCTCCGGCGACAGCTCGGGGAGGGGGTGGAGCGACCTAAACATCTTGACCGAGACGTAGCTCATCGGCACGGTTACGAAGGCCATTATGGCGTAAACCGCCGAAACCTCCCTTCTCTTCCCCAGGTCTCCTATGGAGGAGCGGAGCACGAGGTAACCCACGTATGTCAGGAAGAGTATGAGGGTTGAGGTCATGCGAGGCTCGCTCCACTCCCAGTAGGTTCCCCAGGCCTTGTTGGAGAAGATGGAGCCGAGGAGGATAGAGACGGCCGATAAGCTTACCCCCAGCATGACAGTCGAGTATGCTACCAGGTCGTAGCGGTGATCCCTTCTAGCAACGTAAAGTATGCTATAAACCAGCGATGCAGCGAACATCACGTATGCTACCCATATGGGCGGGACGTGGACGTACAGGATCTTGTAGAGATGGCCCAGGCTCCGCTCGGGCGGAAGCCCGAACAGCGCGTAGAGGTTTGCAAGCGCGGTAGATGCTATTCCAGCAACTAGAAGCATGGACTCTCTCCTCAAGGCCTAACACCCTTCGAAGCGTGGATAGTGAGAAGCCTAAGCATCTCGGCCAGCTGGGGTGCAGGGACATGCTCTCCATAAATGACGCCCAGCACGGTGCCGTTGTAGCTTAGCACTATGGTTATACCGGATATCTGGAAGGCCGAAGCCACTGCAGCGCCTTCAGGTGTGTCGAGCCTGTACTCGGCAAAGGTCACATTGTTGAACATGGTCTTGACACGGTCCCAGACCTCCTCCTTATACTGGATGCAGGAGCCGCAGTTGGCTGGCCAGAACAGTATCGCCACCGGCTTCTCAGAGTTGACCAGTGCATGAAGTCTCAGCAGCTCAGGGCTATAGTTAGGGTTTGGCGGGAGCCTAGCGAAGGCCTGAATATAGCCTCCTATCCTCTCCGCCTCCCTCCTAGCCTCTTCCTGCCCGGGGTCCGAGGCCTCTTGCTGCTCGCCAGCCTTCTCGCCGTACATCAAAACACCGACAATGCTGCCTAGAACCACAACTGCCACCACCAGTATCGCCACGCTCCTAACATTTACACTACTCATCCCTCCCCCACCTCCCAGCAGCTAGTAGTGATCCTACCACCAAGATCTCGCCGCCTACGAGAAGCACAGAGCCCAGCCATACGAGGCCAATGAAGGGGTTATACTTGACCTCCACAATGACGTAATCCGCAGTGCTGTTGCCGCCGTAAAAGGCGTTTTCGAGGATAAGGTTCCTCAGCCTATTGTGGAAGTCGGCGTGTAGTATGGAGACATATATGTCGTCCAGACCCTGGGAAATGGTTCTGGGCTCACTCCCACACCCGTAGGCGAAGGGAACCCTCACTGGGAGAACCAAGGTATACGTGTTCTCCCCATCGGTAGCCTCAAAAATGAAGTCACCATAGGCGCCCTCAGGTATCACATGCCCCTTATAGAAAATCTCCCAGTCCGAAGCCCTGATCTCATAGCCCGTATAGGTTATAGTGATCCCGTAAGGTGTCTCGACGGGCTGTCCCATCTCCAGGCGGAGCACAGTTCCCGTGTCGAGGGTGGTGTTGAGCGAGACACCCACCAGTAAGAGGGGGATTGCAACATGGAGCACTGAGACACCCAGGGTGCGCGGGTTAAGGGATGCCAGGTCGACGGCCAGACGGTAGGAAGCTGAAGCTAATGAGACGACAAGCACCGGGATCAAGGCATCAGCCAAAACATTGCCTGTAGGCACCCCAGCCAGTCCTGTGGCAACGCTCGCCAAGCCAGTGGCGGCTACCACTACGGCGAAGCGCTTCAACCTTAGTCTGTCCCTAAGCGCGCAGCCGATCAATGCTATCAGGAAGAGGTAGGTGAGGGGGGCGCTGTAGGTATTGTAGTACTCCATACCCACGCTTATCAGATCCCCGGTAACCACGGCGTAGACTACTGGCGTGAATATACCGAAGAAGGCTACCAGGGAGAGGGCTAACAGCGACCACCAAGCCAGGGTGAAGGCGACACTAGTGGTGTCACGCCTCACCGTCCAGACGAAGCGGCCAGGCCTCCACAGGTAGAGGGCGAGTATGGCGCCGCCGAACAAGAAGTGAAGCACAACCAGCAGCGTTGCTTTGGGCGTCCACTCGAAAGTGTGGACCGAGGCGGTGAAGGAGGCACCAGCCTTGGTCATGAAGGAGGAGTAGAAGGTGAAGAAGCCCGTCAGGGCTGCCGAGAGCCTCCGACCACCCTCACCCACGCTTTGGGGTGAGTGGAAATAGGCTGTCAGTGCAAGCCAGGGCACGAGCTCGGCGGTCTCCACGGGGTCCCAGGCCCAGTAGCCTCCCCACCCCAGCACGTTGTAGGCCCACACAGCACCAGCAATGATGCCTATGGACAGGTTTATCCATGCCAACCCCGCCAACAGCCGCTCCCAGAACACGTCCCTCCTCGTCGAGAGGAGGACG
>JALURJ010000271.1:0-335 GCA_027016915.1 Desulfurococcales archaeon
TACACAGTCAGGTTCAAACGCCTAGGCCTGAGAGACACCATTTCCGTTCTCACCAAGATATGCAAAGCCGAGAACGTAGAGTGCGACCCTGAAGCCCTCAAAATCATAGCCACCAGGAGCGAGGGCGACCTGCGCTCAGCAATCAACGACCTCCAAGCCATAGCCGAGGCCTACGGCAGGGTCACCAAAGAACTGGCCCAGAACCTGGTCAGGTACAGAGACAGGCAGTACGACCCCTTCGAGGTCCTCAGAAAGATCTTCATGTCCAAGTACGCGTGGCAGGCAAGGCAGGCAGCCACCCATAGCAACGTGGACCACGAGATGCTCATGGAGTG
>JALURJ010000271.1:345-2812 GCA_027016915.1 Desulfurococcales archaeon
CGAGAACATCCCAGCCCAGCTAACCGACCCCGAGGACAGGTGGAGGGCCTACGAAGCCCTCAGCAGAGCCTCAGTCTACATGGGCAGAATAAAGCGGACAGGCGCCTGGGACCTCCTAAGCTACGTCTACGACATGATGGGCCCCGGAGTAGCGTTCTCCATGAGAAAAACCAGGTTCAAATGGACCAAATACAACTTCCCCCAAAGAATACTCATGATGTCCAGGACCAAGCAGACCAGGGAGGTCAGGGAAGCCCTCGCCTCACACCTAGCCCGCAGACTCCACACCTCCAGATCCACGGCCAAGAGCGACACAATACCCATCCTCCAAATAATATTCCGACACAAGCCCGAATACGCCGCCCGCCTAGCCAAAGGCCTAGACCTGACCGAAGCCATGATCAAATACCTGGCAGGCCCCGTGGCCAACGACGTGCTCCGCCACCTCAGGCCCCGGCGGAGACGCTGAGCCCCTCCACAACCCTACACATATACCTATAAACAAGCGGCCTCCTCCTACACAATATGCTCCTCAGCCCCTCCACAAGGCCTCCCGGCAAGTAAAAGGAGAACATATACCTAACATCGAGGAGCAGAAGCCCGCCCGGATCGGCAGGCCTGGCCGACCGGTAGGACGCGGGGGCGCCGCGAAGAGCGGCCAACAACACCCCCACCATCCTCCTAACCTGCTGCCTCGCAAAGCTGTCCCCCGAAACCCTGACCACCCAGACATCCCCCCAGCGCTCCACCCCCACCCGGGTAACCCTTCTATAAGGGAAGCCCACACTAGCAGAGTAGCGTCTAACCCCAAGGAAGCCCGAAAGAACAGCCTCAGCCAAAAACTCGTCAACGTCAACATGGCCCAATACATATACATACGTCCTCTCCACAGCCCAGTACCTGGCGTGGAACTCTGCCGGAACCCTGTCCCTAACCCCCCAGACAAACACGTCAGGCCCAAGCCTCTCATTAACGATGACTGCCGCCTCCAGAGGATCACAGGTGGTAAGAAAGCCGACAACCTGGCCAAGCGCATGCACACCCGCATCCGTCCTCCCAGCAGCCGAGTACAGGGCTTCCCGAGGATCCCCCTTATAGAGGCAGCCAGCCTCGGCCAGCACCCATAGAAGCTCCCCCTCAACAGTCCTAACCCCGGGCTGCCGCTGGAACCCGCGGAACCTGGAGCCGTCGTAGTAGAGTTTCAGCGCTACGTGTCTAACCCTCAACCCAGTACTCCCGTCACTCCTTAACGGGCACCTTAACCTTCTCCACCACCCTAACCTCCTCGATAGCCGTATATGGGTACTGGCCCCTCTCGTCCTTCTCGTACTTCTTCACCATATCCCAGATGGCCAGCAGAGCAGCGGACACGCCTACCAGGGCCTCCATCTCCACCCCTGTCTTAGCAGTGGTCTTAACCGTGACCCACACCTCCACGCTCCCGCCCTCCGCCCGGAGCTCCACCTCGACACCTGTTATCGGTATGGGGTGGCACAGGGGCACTAGCTCCGGTGTCTTCTTAACAGCAAGGATAGCCGCAACCCTCGCCACGGCCTCCACGTCGCCCTTCTCAACCCTACCCTCCCTTATCCTGGCCACAGTCTCCTCCCTAAGCCTTATCCTGCCATAGGCTGTGGCCTGCCTGTACACCTCCTCCTTCCCCGTGATGTCCACCATCCTGACGGTCAGGGCTGCTCACCGCTTAGAACTTCTAGCAGGTCGCGGACTATAATTGTCTTGGGGTTGGAGTAGTTTATCCTGAATATCCTGAGCCTCCCGTACCGCTTCTCCACGGCAAGCCCAGCCTCGACGAGCTTCTCCAGATGCGCGGCCACGATCCTGTGGTGCATCCCCGTCTCCCTGACGATCCTGGTTATATTGGCCTCCCCCAGCCTAAAGAGGGCCAACAACACCCTCACCCTCCCCCGGCTGGAGAATATCTCGTCGAGGCCTAGGCTCAATGCCATATTCCTCCCTTCTTCTCTATAAGCTCGATAAGCCTCTCCTCGAAGAGCGAGAGGGGCCCGATGTTTATGGCTATGAGGGTGCTCCTACCCCTATAGCCCTTACCCGAAGCCTTGACCTCTATAACCCCCAGCTTCTTCAGGTTAGACACGTACTCGTAGACTTGGGTGTGCCTCCTGGGCCTCTCACCCAGCTGCTCACATATCTTCCTGTACTCCCTCTCCACATCGCCTATCCTGACATAGGCCTTCTCCCTCTCCCTCAGCACCCTCACAGCGGCCAGGAGAAGTATTATCTCGTGGAGGGGCAGGTAGATCAGCGTGTCCATGACAACAGTGGCGTCAGGGTTGACCAGGGTATTAGCCTTCCTCACATGCTCCACAGTAACCCTGCCCGCACCCTCCCTATCCGCTATCTCCCCCGCCACCAGCAGGGTCTCCAACGCTATCCTCGCGTTGCCGGAGCCCTTCTCCCTCCCCGTAATATCGGCAATATACCTGAC
>JALURJ010000272.1 GCA_027016915.1 Desulfurococcales archaeon
TCCCCATAGTGGTTCTGTCAACCTATACTAGAAGCGAAACCCTGATTGTAGAGGAGGACACAGTTCAGCCAGCAGCAGGCCTCACGATCCCAGCGGGCGGTCTGGAGGCTCCGCTCCTGGAGAAAGGCGAGCTCATAACGGTGGTCGAGCTCAAACTGGTCTTTAGGGGTGTAGGGGGTAGCGAGGCCTGCAACCTGACCATGGTGGAGCTAAGGGTTGAGAACCTTTACCCAAGCTCCACACCCGAACCAGGGACATTAACCCTAAGCGGGGAGCATAGGCGGGTTGAAACCAGCATCAGCGGGGCGGCCTTCCTAAATATAAGCAGGGTGTACACCCCATGCAGCGTCGAACTAGACTACAAGTATGAACTGGCCAGGCTCTCAAGGCCTTACGGAGCGCTGCTCCTGGTCTCCGTCCTAACGTTCATCGTAGGCGCCGCTCTGGGGGTCCTGGGAACAATGTTATTTCTCGGGAAAACCATAATGGAGAAGGTGGGGCAATAGCGTCGGGGCGAAGAGCCAGAAATGCTCGGCACGCCTAAAGACAATGTGGTCACCGTGGGGAGGCCCCTACCCCTCACGGGACACATAGCATTCGGCATAATTGATAGGGGGACCAACATACTCCAGGTACGTGTCACCACACTATGCCCACTAAGCTGCATCTTCTGCAGCGTAGATGCTGGCCCTTCGACCCGCACCAGGTTTTCAGAATACATTATCACCGATGTGGAGTGGCTGCAGGAATGGGTGAGGGAGGCTGCCCAGCTGAAGGGTGGCGGCGTGGAGGCACTGCTCGACGGTGTGGGGGATCCACTCTCACACCCCAGGATAGCCGACATAGTGAGGGTTCTCAAAGAAACACCTGGAGTATCCACCGTGGCGCTAGAGACCCATGGGTATCATTTGACGAAGAGTATGGTGGACAGGCTTTGGGAGGCTGGGCTTGACAGGTTGAACCTCAGCATAGACGCTCTGGACCCCCAGCTGGCTAGCAGGCTTGCCGGGAACTCCAGGTACGACGTTGCCCGCGTGGTCGATGCAGCGGAGTACCTGGTCAGGGAAACCGGGATAGACCTCCACATAGCCCCGGTCTGGCTGCCGGGGCTGAACGACGGCGAAATAGAGAAGATAGTGCTTTGGGGGCTCAGGATAGGGGCTGGAAAGAAGTGGCCTCCCTTCGGCATCCAGAAATACGTGGTCCACAAGTATGGGAGGAAGCCGCCGGGCGTTAGGGAGGTTCCGTGGGAGGAGTTCTACAGGTGGCTCGACACGCTGGGCGAGAAGCTTGGAGTAAACCTTAGGCCGCGCAGCGAGGACTTCGGCATAAGGCCAGCGCCGCGCATACCCCTAGCCTTCAATGTTGGGGAGAGGGTGAAGCTAGACATAGTTCTGCCGGGCTGGCTCAAGGGGGAGGCCATAGGGGTTCCTCTAAGGGAGCCGAAGGTCCTTGTAACGGTGGTGGGCGCCCATAGGCTGGGCGTGGGGGTGGGCGACAGGGTCTTGGCAAAGATCACGTCCAACAAGGATGGGATATACCTTGCTAAACCCTACTAAGATGCCTAGCATCAAGGACCTCGCGGAAAAGTAACATGTTTATATAACATGTTATATAACAAGCAGCTGGCACCCACCCCTCCTCTTAATCCTTCGCAGAAGCTTAGCTGCAAGCCTTCTCCCTGGAGTACCGGTGTAGGCCTCCTTACGGCTAGAGGCGGGGAGGCCCACGTACGCCTTGACCGCTACTATGGATATGCAGGCGCCAAGCCTCTTTATCTCCTCCAATATTCTACGCAGATCTTCCTCAACATCCTGGGGTGAGACATTGGGCACCTCTAGAACCACCTCCTCAGTCCCCCTTCCTGGGTCGAGGCCGTAGAGCACCACCGCACTCCACTTAGAGACAAACTCCTCCACAAGCCTGGTGAGGGTACCGGTGACGGGGTTGGGGCTATACTCGCTCCACCCTCTCTCTCGGACCATGTCGCCGAACCTGTCCAGGTCCATTATTACCACTGTGCCTTCCACTAGCATGGCTCCCGATAACTTGAATAACGCCCGCCAGGGATAATTCTTCCCGCGATGATGATGTGGGCAGCCAGGGAGCAGTGACAGGCCTAGTCTCACACTGAGCATTCTCGGTTCCCAGTTCCGAGACGAGGAGAGGCCAAAACCCGATGCTAGCCGCCGGGCGGCCTACTCTGCACGGGTTCCATCGCACGCCGCGGAAGGCTGTGTCCCGGCGGATCTCAGTACTCCTCCCTTATGCAGCCGAGCTCCCTGAGCTTATCGTAGATCCTGTAGACAGCCTCCTCTACCTCCTCTTCCCTCTTGGCTCCTGTGATAACCATCTTTCCGCTGCTGAACACTAGGAGCACGACCCTGGGCTGGGCCATCCTGTGGATGAGGCCTGGAAACTGCTCGGGCTCGTACATGTTGTCCTCCAGGAGGAAGGCCGCCTTCTCCAGGTTCACCTCCACGTTCAGGTTGGC
The DNA here is from genome assembly GCA_027016915.1 of Desulfurococcales archaeon. Classification (GTDB taxonomy): domain Archaea; phylum Thermoproteota; class Thermoprotei_A; order Sulfolobales; family WAQK01; genus WAQK01. The sequence continues at coordinate 2,495 of JALURJ010000272.1, forward strand.
CGAGGCAACAATGTTTTGGATCTGGATCTTGGGCCTCCCGGTTATGATTATGTTGTGCCTCCTAAGGGTCCTGATGATCTTCTTCACGGCCTTGATGAGCTCCTCGGTGCTCTTAGCGCCGGTAACCACCATCTTGCCTGACTTGAATATCAACGCGGTGACCTTCGGGTTCTCGAGCCTCATGATGAGGCCTGGGAACTGGTCGGGGTTGTACTCAACGTACTCCACACTGCGCTCGATGGCGTTGAGATCCAGGGTCTGGTCGAGGGTAACCGTGGCTACAATGTTCTCAATGCGATAAACGGGTTTAGAT
>JALURJ010000273.1 GCA_027016915.1 Desulfurococcales archaeon
TTCTTCCGTTTCCGTGCCAAGGGCCAGCACCCACATCCTGCGTTATCTATCTCAAGGCACAACTATTAACTCCTTAGGACACCATGGCTGGCTCCGCGAAGCGTTTCTGCAGGAGGCGCATATAGTTGCTTATGCGGGGTTCCCGGAAGCCTTAGCCTCAGGCCTGCCAGAGTTCTCCAGCACTTCCAGGTCTAGCTTGGCTGTGCGGAAGAGGTTGGCCAAGATGGAGCAGTTTTCCAGCTCCTCGAGTAGCTTTTCCTTCGTCAGGCTGACCTTCCCTATGATCACTATTTTGAACCTATCGACTTCCTGGCTGCCCTCTATAAGCTTGTTTACATCGGTGTAGCCGGAGACCTGGACAACAGCCTTTGTGGGGCGGTCAGGCTGATCGGCCAGTATCTTTGCGACGCAACCAGCTATCGCCGAGTATATGAAGCGGAGGTTAACCTCCTCGACCTCGTACTCCTGGTTCACGATCTTGATCTTGTCGCCATCGAGGGTGGCTTGCCCCTCCCCCACGATTACCTCAACAGTCTTCAAGCCTTTTTCACCACTTTGAGCACGGCTATGTTCTCCGAATAGTCCTCGATGTCTATATCAACGTTTTTGTCATGGGCACGTTCGAGGAGAAGATCTAGGGGGACGGCGTCAAGCCTTATTCTGACTCTGGCCTGTTCTCCTTCCTTGAGCTCGTCGAAGAGTTTAAGCATCCTTGTGAGGGGATGGTCGGTGCATTTGGAGAGATCGGTGAGGTCAAGTTCAATCATACGTAGTTACCGTAAATTATGCGTTTAAAGGAATTAAATATGTTTTTCGCTGTTAATGATTGGCCAGTAAGTTTTATTTGGAGCCCGCGTATTTCTCTTTTAACGGTGTTAAAATTGACGCTTGAGGTCAGGGACCTACACGTCGCCGTTAGTGGCAGACAGGTTCTACGCGGAGTTTCCCTCACCGTCCGCTATGGCGAGGTCCACGCAGTTATGGGTCCCAACGGCTCGGGCAAATCGACACTAGCCTACGCGATCATGGGGCGGCCAGGCTATGAGGTTGTAAAGGGCGACATAAGGCTTGATGGTGAAAGCCTGCTGGGCCTAAGCTCCGAGGAGAGGAGCCTGAAAGGCATATTTCTAGCCCTCCAGGAGCCACCACAGGTACCGGGAGTGCGGGTGAGCACGTTCATCATAGCCTCCATCAACAAGAGGATGGGGGCCGATGACCTGACGAGGGTCAAGAACCCCCTCGTGCTCAAGAAAATATACGATGCGGTGAAGAACGTGGGCCTCTCTAAAGATCATCTCACCAGGGAGCTCAACGTGGGGTTCAGCGGCGGTGAGAAGAAGAGGAACGAGCTTCTCCAGCTCCTCCTACTGGACCCCAAGGTGGTGATACTCGATGAGCCGGACTCCGGCCTAGACGTGGACGGCGTCAAGAGGGTGGCCGAGATAATCCAGGAGCTAAGGGAGAGAGGTAGAGCTGTGCTCCTCATAACCCACTATCCCCGGGTCCTGGAATATGTAGAGCCCAACAATGTTACTGTGCTCTACCGCGGCACAGTAGTGGCTAAGGGAGGCCCCGAGCTAGCCAGGAGGATAGAGAAGGAGGGCTACGGCTTCATAAAGTAGTCGCGGGGGGCCCGGGTTGACCATAAAGATCAGGGAAGAGATACTGCCCGAGAAAGGGGTTGAGGAGCTTCTCGGATATGCCGTACCTACGAAGACTACCGTGGAGCTCCGGGGCAAGATATCGAGGAGCCTGGTAGAGGAGATATCGAGGATAAAGGGGGAGCCGGGCTGGATGAGGCGCCTAAGGCTTAGAAGCCTCGAGCTCTTCGAAAAGCTACCCATGCCCAACTGGCTCCGCGGCATAGAGGAGCTTGACCTCGAGGAGCTAACCCACTACGTTAAGCCAGAGGCAGGAATAGCGGAGAAGTGGGAGGACGTACCCGAGGAGATTAGGAAGTACTATGAGAGGCTGGGCATACCCGAGATCGAGCAGAGGTTCCTCTCAGGCCTATCAGCGCAGTTCGAGAGCGAGACCGTGTATGCAAGTGTGAAGAAGAAGCTCTCAGAGATGGGCGTAATTATGCTTCCCATGGAGGAGGCTGTTAAGAGGTACCCGGACCTCGTCAAGAAATACTTCCTCCACGTGTTCCCCGCATCCGACCACAAGTTTGCAGCGCTTCACGCCGCCCTGTGGAGCGGCGGCGTCTTCGTCTACGTACCGCCCGGGGTCAAGGTAGAAGAGCCTCTCGAGGCCTTCTTCCTCATAGGCAGAGCCATGGAGGGCCAGTTCGAGCACACGCTGATAGTGGCTGACGAGGGCAGCTTCATCCACTTCATAGAGGGGTGTGCAGCCCCCATGTACAAGGGCTACAGCTTCCACGACGGCATGGTGGAGCTCTACGCCCATAAGAACGCCACCATCAAGTTCACCACACTGCAGAACTGGAGCAAGAACGTGATAAACTTCAACAACAAGCGCGGCATAGCCGAGGAGGGCGCCAGGATAGACTGGATAGAGGGCAGCATCGGGAGCAGGATAACCTATGTCTACCCCTCAACCATACTGAGAGGCAGAGGCGCCAGCACCCGCTCCATGGTGGTCTCAGTAGTTAAGGGTCCCTACCTCAAGGACACAGGCTCGAAGGTCATCCACGTAGCTCCCGACACCAGGAGCAGAATAATCAACAAGAGTATAAGCGTGGACGGTGGCATTAACATCTACAGGGGACTAGTCAAGGTTCTCCAGGGAGCCCGGAATGCCCATGCCCACGTGGAGTGCGACTCCCTGATCCTGGACTCCAAATCTATGGCCTTCACCTACCCCCATAACCAGGTCGACGAGCCAACAGCCACGGTGACCCATGAGGCAACCACAGGAAGGCTGGGCGAGGAACAACTCTTCTACATGACCAGCAGGGGGTTAAGCGAGGACGAGGCCAAGAGCCTTATAGTGCTGGGCTTCCTCGACGAGATAATGGCGGAGCTACCCTTCGAGTTCGCCAACGTGCTCAACAAAGTGATCCAGCTGGAGTTCAAGAAAGTAGGGGGGCTGGGGTGAGCAGTGTGGCTTCGCAGAGCTACGGCGAACTGCTGGAGAAACTACCCTACCAGAGGGTCAGGGACTCGCCCACAGTCAAGTACTATACCAGCTGGAACCTTTTCGATGAACGCCTAGACCTCGCCCCAGCCCCGGTCACAGAGCCCCTACCCAAGTTTCTCTCAGAAGTTAAGATAGATGCTACTATGGGCGCAGGCGAGACAGTAGTATTTTCGAGGCCCGACGTTCTTCTAACCGGGATCCTGAGATCCAGGGACCTCCCGCACTACGCTTCGCTTAAACCCTTCAAACTTCTACGAAAATCAGGGTCTAAGATCACGGCACTCCACGCCGAACGGTGGAACTCTGGCGTGTATGTGAACTTCCCACCCTCCACCATAACCCACAAACCCGTGGTCGTGGCAAGCCTCTCAGGGGAGGGCTACCTGGGACACCACATACTAGTAGAGGTTGGGAGGGGTGCTGAGGCACGCCTGGTACTCATAGACTACGCTGGAAAATGGAATGGCCTGAAGACCATTATAGTCGAGGTGCTTTTGGAAGAGGCCTCCAAACTAGAGTTCTCCAGAATATCAGTGCACGGCTCCGGATCGCCCGTCTACAACCACACGGTGGTCCACCTAGCGGGCGGCGCCGAGCTCGAGGTAAAGACGCTAGCCCTAGGAGGCCTCATGAGCCACCTCAGGGACGACTACGCGTTGATGGGGGAGCTAAGCAAGGTGCGTTCGACGTTGAGCCTCATCTCCCTCCCAGGCACAAGGCTTGATGTGATAACCAACGCCGCACACCTGGCGCAGCGCACTACGAGCAGGGTAACCGTTCGAGGGGCTGTAATGGAAGAAGGCTACCTGGTCCACAGGGGGGTTGCAAGAGTAGTGGCTGAGGCGAAGTGGAGTGCCACCAGCATCGACAGCTACATCAACATACTCTCCGAGAAGGGCAGTGGCTACGCCATCCCCATACTCGAAATCCAGACGGGCGACGTGGAGGAGGCCCGCCACGCGGCAGCTGTAGCCAGCCTAAGCGACGAGCAGTTGTTCTATCTCCAGTCCCGCGGCCTCTCGAGAAGCGACGTGGAGGCCTTGGTGGCCAGAAGTATATTAGAATATTCAGGCGCAGCTTCGGCAGCGGGAATAGATCCCGCCAAGCTTCTATCTCTTGGCGAGAGCCTCGCAGGTTAATCCACGCTTTTATAACCCAAGGCACGATAAAACACTTCTGGAAACAATGATAGCCGCCACTCTGGTCAGGAGCGCGGCGCCGATTCTCGCGATATTTGTGCTATCCGCGACCATAGCCGCTGCACAGCCCGGCCCCACCTTTATAGTGTACAGTGATTACACGGCAAAGCTGGAGTCGGAGGGCATACTCTTCGGATTCAAGCACCCATATAACACTAGCCTTGCCCAGCTAAACTTTACGGTCAAGGCAGGAAAAGTGGTAGCCGTTTTTGAGAGGAGAGAGGAGTACAGGCCCAGGGAGAGCGGACTGCTGGGCCTTGTGCAGAGAGCTGACGAAAAGTATAATGCCAGCGTGAAGCAGGTAGGCGAGAAGGGCTCCTGGCGTCTAGACTACTTCTACGACGGTGAGCACCTGTCTGCCTCGCTCAGTGCAAACATTAGTATACGAGGCATGGAGCTGGAGCAGCAAGTAGGTGTGCTGGTAGCCAGAGAGTTTGGGAGAGTTAAGGTCTCTATACGGCTAGGCGTCAACAATGTTTTCCGAGACGTGGTAGAACGGCTTATCGATACATACCACCTATACTTGGGACTCAACATGTCTGCAACCACCTGGTTCAGACTCCTGGACCTTCACCTATCCACCAATGCAGGCGGGGAACAATACCGATATAGTGCACTCCTTGAGGCCAGGTTTCTACTAGACACAAACTCCATGGATCCCGGGTTCAGAGAAACCATAGGGCTAGGTAGACTAACCCTCCCAGCCAGGGGTTCCGGGGAATTAGAGGCGGCTCTGGAGGAGAATGTTTCCTGGCTACAGGTAAAGTTGCCAGCCTTTCCGGACGCTATAAGTGTAGCGAGGCTGGGGGAGGAGAAGGTCCTACGCCTAACCCTAGAGGTTGATCGGGGAGTCCTGCCCATAGCTCTGGAGGTGGCACGGCTGGCGAGGGAACTAATGCTTCTCCCCTATACGTACTATAAAAACTACCCAGCATTAATCATTGAAAGCTCAAAGTACCTAAAAGTAGCAGAGTTAGAGGCCCTCACCCAGCTCCTGACCCTAGAGCCTTTAAGAGGCGCCTCCGGCCTCTTTAGAGCCAACGTGACCAACGGCACGGTTAACTACAGCCTCTCCCTGGAAAACGTCCGGGTACCCGCCAATATAACCCAAGCCTCCCTCAGCGAAGCTGCACGGAAGGTTGCGGAGAGCATAACGGTGCTCCTCCACCTCTACCAGGACCCCGAGGACCTTGCCGAAACCATCCTAAACACCCCTCTAAACCTGGCTCCAGGCGACTCCGGTGTATCCAGCATAGAGCCATCCAATGTTAGATTTGGTGAGTTCCATAAGGTTAAGATATCAGTGGCGTCAAGCCCCTCCCAGGCGGGAACCGGCACCTCAAGTACAGGCGCTGTGGTGCGGCAGGCTGGCGAGCGTTGGTTACGGCTAGGGGATCTGATGCTTCTAGTGTTGATTTCACTCGTGGCGGCTGGCCTGGCCGTGGGCTGGCTCCTGCACAGGCAGGGTTCTCAGCGCCGCGGCTGACCATGTGATCTATACTTAATATCTTTGAACAAGCTACGTGACAGTGTGGGTGCATATCTGTTGTCCACCTCCATGAAGAGGATCGAAATCTACACCAGCAAGGATGGCTGCAAGAAACTTGCCGGGATCCTGGAGGAGGAGAAGCTATACTGGTATATGGAGGAGGTGAGGCTGAAGGGCGGGGAGAAGATATGTAGGGTCACGGTCTACGCACCCCTCCACGCCATAGAGGGCATCGTCGCCAGGGTTTCCGAGGCCCTGGATCTGAGGAAGATTGAGAATATGGTGGCTGTGAGCGACGTTGAGGCAGGTATAGGTGCACCCTACAGGATAACTGGGTGGCGGTTTCTGGACCTGGTCAACAGCTTCGCCAAGAGGCCCAGGTTCATGCTTCTCGAGGATGCTGGCGAGAGGGCCAGGGTCTCATCGGCGCAGGTCTTGCTGGTGGTTCTCGCGGGCCTTGTTGCACTCACCGGGCTCATGATAAACAACCCCTATGTGATTATAGGGGCCATGCTGCTCTCCCCGATACTGGGCCCGATATACGCTTTCTCCGTCCTCCTAGTGCTCTCCAAGCCTGAAGGGGCCTTCAGGAGCCTGGTTAGCCTAACCCTCCTCGTAGGGGCAGCATTCACTGTCTCACTTCTAGCAGTCCTTGCCGCCAGGATAATAGGCCATGAGCCCCGGCCAACGGGTGAGCTCCTGCTGAGGGCAAGGTTTGGATGGGACTCCATCATAGTCCCACTACTCCTAGGTATGGCCAGCCTGCTCGCAGTATCCTCAAACGTTACCGAGGCCCTCACGGGCGTCGCCATAGCCGCCGCGCTAATACCTCCAGCATCAGCGCTAGGCTGGGCCGTTGCGGCAGGATCTATAAGATTAGGAGAACTCATAGCGGCCAACCTGGGTGCAAACCTGGTAGGGCTCCTGTTGGGCAGCTACCTTATGGGGCTCATGGTGATGGCTCGCCATGTAAGTCATAGAAAGGCTCCAACCTAAGCTGTGGAGACCGGCCGGGCTGGAGTGTCTATACAGTGAATGTGTAAAAATTATATTATATTAGGCTGACTTCTACTAGCAGCAATGCCTAAGCGAAGAGCCCTCTGCATAGTAGTATTAGTTGTAGTCCTTACGTTAAGCATAGTTCCGCCACTCCACGCCGAAGACACTGGCATGACTATACGCATCTACAGTGATGGCTCGCTAGTCATAAGGGCTACTGGTTCCCTTGCAGTGGCTGAGTCACCGTACAACCATACTGTGATGGGTGCCACCTTCAGCTATAAGGATGGATGGCTACAGTTGACCCTAAACGAATATCGGGTCTTCACTCGAAACATAACAAGCCTCAACCGTACAAGGGGGTCCGAGGAAGTGCCCGGTTCTACAGGGTCTTGCCAGTCCTGCCAAGTTGAAAGAAAAGAAATAGAGACGGCGAAACGGGGTGAAAGCTTCAGTTTTAAGTACTTTTCCGACGGGGAGACCACTATCATACTGATGAATCAGAGTCAAGAGAGGATACTTCCCCCTAGGGCTTTGGACGGTCCTTACCTCTCGGAGCTCAGAACACTCAACATCATGATTTTCAAGAAAACCCTAGAGACCCGCGTGGAGCTTAACGTGTCCAGGCTAACAACAGAAGACACAAAGTTTCTTGAAAACTACTTAAGCATGGTGAGAGAACTCGATAAGAACTACAAATGGTTTAGCCTGCTGAACTATACCTATAGTGTCAGGGAGTTCGGCAATAAGGAGCTGGAAACCCTGCACCTAAAATACGTGGTCGACCTAGACAGTACAGCTGCCTCCGCATTATTCCTCCTGCCAGCCGGAGTTGACGACGATTCGCTCCTATTCCTGAGGGGCTCAATCAATGCCCATGGCTACGCGCGTAGTAAAGCCAGCTACCTTGCCAGGGAAACTGCGGGAGTTATGGGTAGCATGACAGGGCTGGGCCTAGCCTCCCTCGAAATAGAGATGGGGCTAGACCTAGGAATAGACTACCCATTGGCGAGAAACCTGGACGTGCTCCTGAGATTTGCGACCCACCTTTCCAAAACAATCGTACCCGAAGCACCCAGCGTGATCCTAGCGAGGGTTCCAGAGGCATGGGGTGTGTGGAGGCTATGGGCGTCACTCCCAGACATGTATGTCTGGGCATTTTCCCGGCTACTATCAGACCTGGATGTGGATGATTCCAGCGGTTTCCTCAGCTTATCCGTTGAGAGGGGTAGGCTGAACTACGAGTTCACCTCGCTGAGGTTTAAACCCATCAATGCGGAGGGGCCTGAGGAGACATTGAGCCAGGCTAGGCAGGTGTTTGCCAAGTCCATTAAACTGCTAAAACTGGTACTGGCAATCGAAGTAGATGATGACCTGCTTGCCCGCCACCTAGACAGCATGCCAGTAACCCTGAAGCCAGGAGACGGCAGGGTTGCCGAGATTCTGCCCTCAAAGTCGGCCCTCGGGGATCTGAGCTCGGTGAGGGTGGTACTAAGGACGGAGACTGTTACCACGACCCCGCCTCTAAACCCTCAGCCTACGGGTGAGGCTGGGCAGAGAGCTTGGGACCCAGCCTCCCTCGTCCTGGGAGCCGCCATAGGATTGGCCGCCGGGCTTGCCACGCATTTCGCCTTGGAGAGGAAGCGTCGGAGAAGTGGCTAGAGCGCGATGAGTAAATATAGCGTCGCGAGTTTAGTGACTTGGTGATTCTCGTGACCCTGGCTAGGAAGCTGGCCGAGTACGCCGTAAACCAGGTTTCCTACAACAAGCTGCCCGAGAAGGTTGTGAAGGAGGCTGTACGGAGGGTTGTGGACAGCTTCGCCGTCATGATGGGCGCCTATCCGGCAGAGCCACCCACAATCGCCAGGAAGGTAGCCAGCCTTTCGAGGTCGGAGAAGTATGGCGGCACACTCTTCGGCTCCAGGATAAAGGTCCCCGTAGACCACGCCGCGTTCGCCAATGGGTGCCATGTCAGATACCTTGACTTCAACGACACCTATTTGTCCAAGGAGGCGCTGCACCCTAGCGACATGATCCCGGCCATGATAGCTGTGAGCCAAGCCGAGGGCGTGGATGGGAAGAAGCTGATAGAGGGCATCGTCACGGCGTACGAGATCGCCTGCAGACTGGCCGACGCTGCCAGTGTGAGGGCTAGGGGCTGGGACCACGTCACCTACATAGCCATAGCCACAGCTATAGGTGCCGGCAAGATCATGGGCCTCGACGTGGACAGGATGGTTCAGGCCATTAACCTGGCCACAAACGAGGCTGCGTCGCTGAGGCAGACCAGGGCCGGAGAGCTGAGCATGTGGAAGGGCTGCACGGCCGCGAACTCCGCGAGGAACGGGGTTTTTGCAGCCCTCCTAGCGAAGCACGGCATGACGGGGCCCTCCCCCGTGTTTGAGGGCGAAATGGGGTTCTGGAAGCAGGTCTCAGGAGAGTTCAGCATTGAGCGGCTCGGCGGGGTTGATGGAGAGCCCTTCAAGATCCTGGAGACGAGCATCAAGTATTGGCCCGTCGAATACCACGCCATGAGCGCTGTCGAGGCAGCGTTGAAGCTGAGAGAACGGATGGGAGGCTTCGACCCAGGCCAGGTGGAGGCCATCAACGTGAAGACCTTCACTGTATGCTACAAGATTATAGTGAAGGACCCCGAGAAGTGGGACCCCAAGACCAGAGAGACGGCAGACCATAGCCTACCCTACATAATAGCTGCCGCACTCCTGGACGGCAAGATATGGCTAGACACCTTCAGCCAGGAGAGGATACTGGCTCAGGATGTGAGGAAGGTTATGGCAAAGATGAAGATAGAGGTGGACCCAGACCACGACAAGGAGTACCCTAGAGGCATACCGAATACGATCGAAGTAGTACTAAAAGACGGCCGCAGGTTCGAGGAAACCATAACCTACCCGAGGGGCCACTTCATGAACCCCGTCACTGACAAGGAGCTGGAAGACAAGTTCCACCGCATGGGTCAGAACTTTATGAACGAGGAACGTAGGAAAGAAGCACTAAAGGTTCTTTGGAGCTTGCCTAGCCTCAGCGATATTGCAAGCCTCATGGACAAGTTCGCTGTGGAGTAGCATTCTACAAACCCGCTGTTTTTTCAGCCTCCCCTAATAGCCTTGTAGCCGCACCCACCACCTTTTCCGCAAGCCTCACGGCTTGCTCTGCGTCTATCCTGGTATAAAGTTCTTCGGGTGGGAGGCCCAGCTCCTCATCGCCATACATGGCAAGTTCTCTCTCTTTTCTCAGCGAGCGTGAGATCGAGGCTAGCTCGTCGATCATTTCCTGGAACCAGCCCGGAAACCGGCTCCGCTCTCTGCGGAGGATCGGCCCGACATCGTGCCATTTTGGCGGTTCTATTCCTGCTATCCTCAGAGCTGCCTTCAAAGCTAGCTCCACAGCCTCCTGGCACTGCCTGACAACATAAGGATAGTTGCCTGTCTCCAAGGCTTCTCGGGAGTGTTTTAACCTCTCCTTCGCCTGCCTCAAGTTCGACCTGGCAAGCTGGAGGCTATTCAATAACTATCGCCTCACCGAACTTGTAGTCCTTCTTAAGCCTCCAGTACCATTTCTTGCCCAGCCTGACCCTCTCGGCCCCCAGCTCTTCCAGCCTCTTCCTCAACTTGAGAAGTATTTTCTCGAAAAACCTGTCTTTGTCGTAGACTATAACAGCGTCCTCAACCATGTCGAGGTATAGTGGGCTAATCCTCATAGCCTCAAGTCTAGTCTTAATTACGGGGGAAAACGTTACAGCGTATCCCTCCTCCAAGAGTTTGCTTAGGAATTCTTGAAGGCGTTCTTCAGCCTTCTCAAACATGGAGATTCTAGCAAACCTGGGTCTAGGCAGCTCCTCTACCACTACCAGGAGATCTAGGTCACTTTCCCTGCCGGCATCGCCCCTCGCCACGCTACCATATACAACAAGTGAGATAAGCTTCTCACCGAAGACTCCTCTAAGCTCTTCGAGAAGCCTCCAAACCAGCGTCCTATAAGGCTCGGCCAGCGCGTCGACCCCCTTCTTGTACATATTTTCCCTCAACCCTTAACCTATATTTGACCCAGCATGCCTTTAACATCTTTATGCTGGCCAGGCCAAAAACCAATATAGCCAGTTGAGGCCAAATTCTGCAAGGGGCCGAAGATGCAGGTACCTTTACATTTCAGGGGCCCTCCTAGGGAGAAGCCGACAAGGCTTCTCCGGGAAATGCTCTCCAGACCAGGCATAATAGTGGCTCCCGGCGTTTACAATCCTGCCGTAGCCCTTTTAGCCGAGAAGATGGGGTTTAAGGCGCTCTACCTTAGCGGCGCTGCGGTTACTGGGGCCCTCGCCCTACCCGATCTGGGCCTCATAACGCTGGACGAAGTGGCGCTTCACGTTAGGTGGATAACTAGGGTCACTACAGTTCCCCTCATAGTAGATGTCGACACGGGTTTCGGCGAGGCCATCAACGTTATGCGTACTGTCAGGATCATGGAGGAAGCCGGTGCGGCGGCTGTGCAGATAGAGGATCAAGTGCTGCCCAAGAAGTGCGGCCACCTCTCCGGCAAACAGCTGATCCCGGCGGAGGAGATGGCCAAGAAAATCCGGGCCGCCACCGAGGCGAGAAGTGACCCTGACTTCGTCATAGTGGCGCGAACCGATGCGAGAGGTGTGGTAGGCTTTGAGGAGGCTGTGTGGAGGGCGCAGCTATACCTAGAGGCAGGTGCCGACGTGATATTCCCTGAAGCATTGACGAGCAGGGAGGAGTTCGCCGAGTTCGCCAGACGGGTCAAGGCACCTCTACTGGCCAACATGACGGAGTTCGGCAAAACCCCCTACATCACTGTCAGGGAGTTCGAGGAGATGGGCTACAAGATAGTCATCTTCCCCGTCACCACGTTCAGGGCCGCCATGGGTGCGGCAAGGAAAGTGCTCACCGAAATAATGGAGAAAGGCACTCAGAAGAACGTGCTGGACCAACTCATGGGTAGGCAGGAGTTCTACCAGCTCATAGGATACTGGGATTACGAGAAGATAGATGCCAGAATAGCCGAGGAGATAGACAAACTGGTTGAATCTGTGAAGCATCGACACACTAAATCTGGCTAATCATTCTCTTTATCCTCTCCAGCTCTTCCGAGGGGAGCGTGGACGCATAGTTCCTACCAATCACGGTTTTTAGTCCCGAGAAGGCCTGTTCATCGTAGGACGCCAAGTAGTCTATCTCAAACGCATCAGATGCTGCTATGATGGCTGCATCGACAAAGCTGAGCTTCTTCTCCTCATATTTTCTCAGAATTTGGATAGTGTTGTCGTAGAACTCCCTGTCCAAGAATATGACCTCCACATTGCTTTGGTGTAGTGCTTTTAGAAAGGCGTTAGCAGTCTTGAAGCTGATCCTATAACGTAGCAGTGTGTAGGTCTCAGAAACCACCAGGTCGATGGTATAGGGCTGGCCGAACCGACCCTCCAATATATGTGTTACCAGGTATATCGAATCAAGGTGATGCACATCTTTCCTGTTATAAAAAGCGTAGAAAACCCCTGTATCTATAATTATGCTCAAACACCACCACCGTATAGTAGCTCGTCTATCCGCTCAGAGTCGTTCTCGCCCGCATCTCCAGCATATTTCAACGTTTTGAGGAAGACCCTTGGATCCCCTCTGGTTTTGTCGAGCTCTCTTTTAGCTATATCAACTAGGAGTTCTATGAGCTCCGACATACTTTTGACCTTTAACCTCTGTCTGAGCCTCTTTAGTTCCTGGTATACGTCCTGGCGGACCCGGATAACGCTCATCAGAGTTCACATATCTACAGGTTACCTGTATACATTATAAGAATTGGCCTAAGAATGAGAAAATGAGAATAAAAAGTATGGATTGGTAAAAGGGGTTATTCTTTGCACCTCTCATGCATAGGCTTGTACTTGAGCCCTGTGGGGCCCACGTATTCCTCGGTGGGCCTGATGATCTTGTTGTCCTTGACCTGCTCTATGTAGTGGCTGACCCAGCCCACGATCCTGCCCATGGCGAAGATGGGCGTATACATGGGTATCGGTATGCCGAGCTGGTAGTAGAGCACTGCCGTGTAGAAGTCGATGTTGGCTGGCAGCTTCTTCTCCTGCCACATGACCTCCTCAGCCTTCTTGAGGACCTTGAGCCACCATTCGCCGTCCTTCAGCTGTTTGATGTACTTGGCGGCAACGTCGGTTCTGGGGTCGTGGATCTTGTAGATCCTGTGGCCGAAGCCCATGATCTTCTCCTTCTTAGCCAGTTTGGCCTTGATGTAGTCGACTATGTACTCCTCAAGGGGCACGCCTTTCTCCTCTGCCTGCTTCTTGGCCTCGAGGAGCATCACCATGGCCTTCTCGTTGGCGCCGCCATGTAGAGGCCCCTTGAGCGCCCCGATGCCAGCGGCGATGGCTGAGTACATGTCGCTAAGGGTGCTTGCCACCACTCTTACGGTGAAGGTACTGGCGTTGAAGCCGTGGTCCATGTAAAGGACTAGGCTTGACTCGAAGGCCCTGGCCTCCACCTCGGTGGGCATCTTGCCGGTTATCATTCTTAGCACGTCGGTGGCGTGGTCCAGGCTGGGGTCCGGCCTTACCAGTGTGCCTGTGCGGGCTAGGTGCCAGCCAGCGGCGAATATCACGGGGAGCTTGGCTATAAGCTTCAACGCGTGGTCATACAACGTCTCGTCGCTGAAGTCCCACTCGGGCGCAAGATACTGGCCTAGGAGGAGGACTCCGTAGCTGCCGTAATACATGGGATGGGTGACTGGTGCCAGCTTGAGGGCGTCGAACAGCTTCTCAGGGATGTTCCCTCTCTCGTGGTCGATCTTTTTCTTTATCTCTTTGAGCTCGTCCTCGCAGGGTAGATGGCCGTAGAGGAAGAGGTGTGCAGCCTCGTAGAAGCTGGCGTTGGCGCCTATGTCGTCGATGGTGTAGCCGCGGTAGATGGTGTGCTGACCTGTGGGGTCGACCCCGCTGAGCCTTGTTTGGTCGACTATGACGTTTTTAAGCCCCTTAGGAACTCGGATATACTCCTGTTGGGCCATATGGACGCACCTCTTTTATCCAGTATTTTGCATTATAAATAATTATACCACTTAGTAAAAAACTTATGCAACCCACTGCCAGCACCCCACTTCACAAAGCCATATTATGTCAAATATTTTCAAAACCAGTGAGATTTAGTTAACTAAACCCGTTTCGTCCCCTCAAGAAATTAATTCTCCAGCCACCATCTATACTGGGGGATACCCTGTGTCCCAGGGCCTCCTATTCCCAAGCAAGGAGTGGGCCGAAGAGTTCTGCAAGAAGCTTAACGAGAACCCAGACTACAGGAATGCGGCCAGGACATGGGAGGGCAGCATAATGTTTCTTGCAACCGACCTACCTCCAAGCATAGCTGAGAAGTATGGCCGGAGCATGGCTGGCTTTGTCCTCGACCTATACCACGGCGAGTGTAGGGGCTCCCAGTGGGCCGAGAACCCTGAGGAGGCTGAGGCCGACTATATACTCGAGGCCACCTATGAGAACTGGAAAAAAGTGATAAGCGGCCAGCTGGGCCCTATACCGGCATTGATGAGCAGGAAGTTGCAGGTAAAGAAGGGTAGTCTAGCCGTGTTGATCCGCTACTCGGCTGCAGCCCTGGCCATGGTTAAGACCGCTCAAAAAGTACCCAGCGTCTTCAGGTAGCCCCTATTCAGCCATCCTTTTGACCAGCTCAACTACATCCTCCCTGGAAGGGAAGACGGGGTTGAACACCAGGTCGGGATCCTGGAACGTCTCATCAACTATCCTCTCCACCTCGGTTTTCACAGCCCTGACGTCGCCTCCTGCCTGGGCCACGGTTTCAGGTTGCCCCACCCGGCGGTAGAGGTTCCGTATAGCTTCGGCCAGGCTGCCAGCGCTTACGCCAGCCATCATTTCAAGGTATCTTAGCAGCTTCTCGTACTTCTCGGCAGCCTCGCCGCTCCTTGCAGCATTATACTCCACCACATAGGGCAACACTATGCCCACCGAGGTTCCATGCGGGAGGCTGGCCACAGGGCCCACGGCGTGGGCGACAGCGTGGGCTAGGCCAAGGCCGCTATTGCTGAAAGCCATGCCAGCCATGGTTGCTGCCAGATGCATCCTTTCACGGGCCTCCATGTCGCCGGGGTCCTCAACGGCCCGCGGAAGGAATCTAAATACAGTTTCTGCAGCCTTGAAGGCTAGAGCGTCGGTAAAGTCGCTTGCCTCGCTGGATACAGCCGCCTCAACGGCGTGAGCCAGTACGTCGATACCTGTAGACACTGTGAGCTTGCGGGGCATGGTCTTGGCCAGCTCAGGGTCCAGCACCGCTATCGTGGGTACCACTTCTGGCGAGCCCAGCGCCACCTTCTTCTTCCCTCCCTCGACAGGTTCGGATAGAACTATTCCAAGCGTCGCTTCGCTCCCTGTACCGCTCGTGGTGGGTATAGCTACCAGCACACATTTCCTGCCGATACCCATCCACTCGAAGGGGGTGATGCCCCTAATGTCGTAGTCTGGCCTCTCATACTTAACCCAGGCACCCTTAGCTGCATCGATCACGCTTCCACCGCCAACGGCTATTATTGCCTGAGGTTTGAACTCCTGGGCAAGCCTGCCAATCTCCTCAGCCTGGCTGAAGAGGGGCTCTGGCTCAACCTTGTCATACACGGCCACCTCGACTCCGGCGCTTCTCAGCGAGTTTTCAACACGATTAATGAAGCCCAGGCCTGCCACCACAGGGTCCGTCACTATGAGGGCCTTCCTCCAGCCCATGCTTGAAGCGAGCTCCCCGACCATGTCCAGCGAGCCCGAACCATAGTATATGAGCCTAGGCAGAGAGAACACGTGCATCCGCAACACCGAGATATTTTTCCGAGCACCCCGTATAAAACGGGTCTGCGAAATATTATTAAAACACCCGACCTCAGCCCTATATCAAGGTGGGGGGATGGTGGGGCAATGCCCAGGCCCCGCACACTTGTAGCCCCACTCCTACTCATGTTGCTGCTAAGCCCAGCTTTAGGCCAGCCGCAAGCTGCAGGCCAGACGCCCACCTCCACACTACCTATAGTATCTGTAAGGACGGAGGCCCCAGCCACGACAACCATCAAGGTGTTCTCAGACGGCTCAGTAGTCCTGAGCGGTAAGGGCTCCGTGAAGGCAGAGACCAATGTCTCCG
The DNA here is from genome assembly GCA_027016915.1 of Desulfurococcales archaeon. GTDB lineage: Archaea > Thermoproteota > Thermoprotei_A > Sulfolobales > WAQK01 > WAQK01. The sequence continues at coordinate 15,978 of JALURJ010000273.1, forward strand.
GCATCCTCAACGTATCTTTCAAGCCTTCCACCAAAGGCTTCACATTATCGGTGCAGCTGAGCAGCTCCCCAAGCGCGGGCTCCAGTATGCCGCCATTCCCCATGCCCACAATATACTTCAAGTCCCAAGGTAACATCTCAAGCACGCCCAGCAAGATAACTCTCAACCAAGAGTCCAGCGTGATTATGGGTATGCCAAGCGTTCCCGGAGCTTCCAAGGCATCTGTGAATGCTACGCTCACAGTTGAGGCCCTCAAGGAGGAGCACCGCGTGAACTTCGCCTACGAGGAACATAGAACGCAGCATGTCTACCAGCTTGTGAACTACTCGGAGCTGGGCAACATTCCCGGAGTCCACCTAGTAGAGTATAGGGAGTATACCGATGAGAGGAATATAACCCACGTGATACTTAGAGGCTGGTGGGACATCGAGGAATACCTGTACAATACTACGAGCGAGGATAAGGGGGGAATAAGGGAAATTCTGGATGCCTACGAATCACTGTTCGTCGAAGAGGCCTCTGCCAAGTATAACGCTACCCTAAAGTTCGGATTCGTAGGCCTGGCGTTAAACCTGAACGTCGAGGCCGAGTGCAGCCCGGAGGACATCGTAGCCATACTACAGGCGCTGAAAACCATATCAACACTCCGGACAGCACCCCCGGAGTCTATCCCCATCCCGCCACCCCGCATGCCTACAGGCCCGCAGATGCCCCTCAACGTCTCCTCGCAGGGCCTCGCCTCCCTATCTGAACTTGGAACCTACATGTACAACATCTTCGAAATTGTGCCTTCAGAGGCGAGGTTGACAATACAGGTGGCAGAGGGATCGATGTACGTCGAGTACACTACTCCAAGGTTCCGGGCCAAAGATTCCAGGGATCCCTCAGAAACCCTTGCCCTAACCATCGAAGCGTTGAGAAAGGCCATCGACGCCGCTGAGACCATGGGTCTCGACGCTAGCTTCCTGAGAGCCGTGCTTGACGGAAGAGCCGTGCTTGAACCAGGAGATCACAACGTAGAAATAAGTGTCAGGGAGGCGAGATTCAGCGATATCGGAAGCATACCCATACAGGTTAGGATGACCGAAACAACGACCACAACCACTACAACCACAACAACTACAACAACTACAACGACCACAACAACAAGTCAAACCACCTCGGAGACTACAACGACGACCACGGGCAGAGAGATCCCTACATTGATGCTGGGAGCAGCGGTAGTAGTTGTCATCATAGTGGCAGGGCTAGTAATGTTTCTCAGAAAAGGCTCTTAGAAGCTGCAACCAGCCAGGGCTGGGAGGAATGCAGCTAGGAGAGGTAAAAACACACTTATTTCTATCTATAAAAACGCGTATAGGGAAGGCCCGGTCAGCGTGTATTTATGGCTAGCTCCCTCGGCTCATAGTCCTTCAGCCTCCCCTCCAGAAAGTCCTCATAGCCTTTCAGGTCGAGGAGGCCGTGGCCGCTTAGGTTGAAGAGTATGACTACCGGTTCGCCGGTTCTCTTCGCCTCCCTGGCCAGGTCTATCACTGCCTTGACGGCATGTGCTGTTTCGGGCGCGGCTACTATTCCCTCGGTCTCGGCCAGGAGCCTGGCGGCGGCGAATACCTCGTTTTGATGGTAGGCGCGGGCCTCCACATAGCCGTGGTTTAGCAGGATGCTTAGGGTGGGGGCGACCCCGTGGTACCTGAGACCCCCGGCATGGATGGGGGGCACCTTGTAGCTGTGGCCCACGGTGTGCATCTTCAGAAGGGGTGTTAGTTTGCCCGTGTCGCCGTAGTCGTAGGTGTAGATCCCCCTCGTCATGGTGGGCGAGGCTTTAGGCTCTGCTGCGACGAACCTGGTCTCCGACTTGCCTTTCAGCCGGTCCGCCATGAAGGGATAGGCTAGACCAGCAAAGTTGCTGCCCCCGCCCACGCACCCCACTATTACGTCGGGGTACTCGCCGATCAGCTCCATCTGCATCTTGGCTTCTAGGCCTATAACGGTCTGGTGAAGAAGCACATGGTTCAGCACGCTGCCTAGGCAGTATCTGGCGTTCTCATCCCTCAGCACATCTTCTATCGCCTCACTGATCGCTATGCCGAGGCTGCCGGGGTGCTCCGGGTCCTCAGCCAGAAATTTTCGGCCAACCTCCGTCCTGTCGCTGGGAGACGGAAACACCTCAGCGCCATACAGCATCATTAGTACTCTTCTGTAGGGCTTTTGGATATAGCTGCTCCTAGTCATGTAGACCCTTACCTTCAGTCCGAACATCGCTCCAGCCAGGGCCAGCGCCGAGCCCCACTGTCCCGCTCCCGTCTCAGTAACCACCCTCTCAACGCCCTGAACCATGTTATAGTAGACCTGAGCGGTCGCCGTGTTGGACTTGTGGCTTCCCGTGGGCGAAACCCCCTCATACTTATAGTAGATTCTGGCAGGCGTGTCGAGCATCTCCTCGAGCCTCCTGGCCCTGGCTAGGGGGGTCGGTCTGCCAAGCCTCACGTATACCTCTCTAACCTCCTCGGGTATTGGGATGGTTCGTTCCCCGCTGGTCTCCTGTCTTACAAGTTCTCTGGCGAAGAGCCTCTCGAGAGCTCTAGGATCCAGCGGTTTGCCTGTTGAGGGATCCAGCGGTGGTGGCACTGGTTCGGGGAGGTCGGGCAGAATATTGTACCACTTTTCAGGTAGAAGGTCGGGGTTAAGATGTATTCTTAGACGGGTTAAATCCATTGGCGCATCTTTATCCCTCCGCCACCAGTCCTGGGTGCACCCGTAGTATATAAACCATTCCCACAACCTGCCCACGATCCGCCGAGCGTGTGGGGAACCATTAAATCCCTCTAAACCCAATACGGTGGTGATGAGGCATGACCAGGCTAGTCTGGTTTAACGGCAGGCTCGTCGGTATAGAGGAGGCCACGATCAGTGTCTCTACCCATGCACTTCACTACGGCACAGCGGTGTTTGAGGGGATAAGGGCCTACTGGACCGCTAAGGGGAGGCCGGCGATCTTCAGGCTCAACGACCATATTAGGAGGTTCTTCGTCTCAGCCAAGATTTACAGACTAGAAATACCTTACACGGAGGATGAGATAGCCGAAGCATGTAAGATGGTTGTTAGGGAGAACAAGCTGAGGGACGCCTATATAAGGCCAATAGCCTACCTGGCTACCACCGAGCTGGGCATAAAGGCCAAAGACAGAAGAGCCGGAGTGGCGGTGCTGGCCAAGGAGTGGGGCAAATACCTGGGCGAAGCGTACGAGAAGGGTGCCAGGGTCGCAGTGTCGCCTTGGAGAAGGCTGCCCTCATTCTCCTTCCCAACCACAGCAAAGGCAAGCGGCCACTACATCAACAGCTTCCTAGCGGCCATGGACGCTTATGAGAAGGGCTTCGACGAAGCAATACTTCTCGACCACCGCGGCTTCGTGAGTGAGGGCACAGGCGAGAACCTCTTCATAGTGAAGGACCAGGTGGTCTACACGCCGCCTCTCCAGGCCTCCATACTCCCCGGGATCACCAGGGACACTATAATCACCCTGCTCAGGGACATGGGCATAGAGGTTGTGGAAAGAGACATAACCCTAGGCGAGCTCCTAGCAGCCGATGAAGCCTTCTTCACCGGCACAGCAGCCGAGGTCACCCCGGTGGTGGAGGTTGACAATATCAAGATAGGCGACGGCAGGCCCGGCCCCCTTACTAGAAAGCTGCAGAAACTGTATAGTGACGTGGTCAGGGGAAAAATAGACAAGTATGAGGACTGGCTGGCCTACGTCTAACCCCCTTAGGGTGGGGTCCTGGTATTGGGTGCTTCGGCTAGGAGGATCTATGGTGTGCATCTAACGCCCATAGAGGTGTTCAGGAAATTCATTCTGCCCGAAATCAAGCCCCACATCTACAGGTACCTGTGGGTCGACATGTTCGCCGGGGAGGGAAACCTGGTACTACCCCTTCTAGAACTCGTGTCTCCTGGGAGGAGGAGAGAATTCTTCGAGAAGCACGTGTTCCTCTACGACATCCAGGAAGAGATGGTTGAGAAGGCCAGGGAGAACGCCGAGGCCTACGGTATACCGCGGAGCCTAGCGGAGAGGAACATAGAAGTGAGGGACACCCTCATCGATTATCCCTCCCACCTGCTAAACAGGGGGCTGCCAGTATATCATGTAACTAACCCACCCTACCTCTACCTCGGCTACATTAGAAAGCACCGGGAGGCTTGGCATTTACTCAGGTACTTTGAAGGGGAGAATGAGGGGTACCAGGACCTCTACCAGCTCGCACTGATCAATGATGCGAGGCACGGACTGGAGAAAATGATCTACATAATTCCGACCAACTTCCTCTACGGGTACTCGGTCTCCAACAAGATAAGGAGGGATCTCCTCAAGCTGTACACCATAAAGAAGGTGGTGGTACTGGAGAAGGGTGTGTTTGAGGAGACGGGCACCAACGTAGCCATATGCTTCTTTGAGAGGAAGAAGAGGCCGGGACACGGGCCTCAGAGGTTTCCAGGCATGAAGCTCTACGCCAATGGGGCCATAGTTAGGAGAACCTATACCCTGGATCCCCGCCACCACTACAGGGCTGGCACAGAGTTCGAGGAGTTTGTCGAGCGGTGTAAGGCGCCCCTACCCCTACGCGTAAACTACTACCTCACCCTGGACGAGGTGCGTCGTTGCCCAGGGGACATGGAGCTGGAGTTGATTGACGCCAACACATATATGGGGGGAAGGTATAGGCGCCTCAAAGTGAGGGTATGTAGAGAACTTTACAGGAGAGTTAAGGGCAACATCCTATTCGTACGCACCCTGGATACCGGCACCCGGAACGGGAGGGCCGGCCTCTATACTGTAAGGGAGGTTTTCGGCGTCGACGGTGTGCTCGTCACCAGGGCCAAGTATAGGACACACCCCATCCATGTATTCCTGGAACCCGAGGTGCCAGCGGAGGATCAACTCCTCCTCCGGGACTATTTCAATACGCTTCTCGAGTACTTCCGAAGTATAACTGATAGCGAGTTCATGACTACCTACAAGTATTCCAATGCAGAGTACACTAGAAAGTACCTGGGCCTAATACAGGTCCGGAAGCTTATAGAGACGTTCCCTCTCCTCAGCCTCAACCCTCAGAGTCGGGCCCGCCTCGAGGAGCTTGTTGAAAGGGGGGACGGCAAGGCCCTAGCCGACTTTGTATGTGAAGCCAATAGGAGGAATACCCGCGGCCCCTACCCTATAGCGTAGACGCCGGCCCTCCCGGCGTCAAAGTAGTATACAGTGAAGGCACCCTCCTTCACACCACCCATCCCGGGAGAGCCCGGCGGCATTCCAGGCAGCGAGATTCCGTCCACGTTGGGCTGCTCGGCTAACAGCTTCTGTATGATCTCTACTGGAACGTGGCCTACAACATAGTATCCTTCCACCTCAACTATGTGGCAGCTACGCATATCCTCCGGAGCTATGCTCATTTTCTCCGCCAGCTCCTCGCTGGACAGGTATACTATCTCCACCTCCGCTCCGCGGTCCTCTAGGTAGGATGCATAGTTATGGCAGCAGCCACAAGTGGGTGAGGTGAACAGGGTAACATTCAACTCTGTGCCAGGGTTCTCGGAACCCGGTTTTGTAAAATATAGGCCCAGTAGCGTCAAGACCAGAAGCGCGGAGCCTAGCAGGAATATGGCGAGAAAGCTTCGTTTCAAACCCATAGGACATCCTCCCCGGTTGAGTCGAGGCAGGGTTTATTAAAAGGCTGGTCGGAGCGATATGTATGCAGGCTACTCGCCGCAGTACGCATTGATTCTCCTAACAATCTCCGGGACTTTGCCTACACTTGAAACCCTATAGTCCGTGTCGAGGCTCGGCTCCTCATCGCCGATAAGCACGCTGTAGCCAGCAACTCTGAAGGCCGGGGCGTCCCAGTGGGAGTCACCCACAAACATTGTCTCCTTGAGGGATACGCCGAGGTCCACAACTATTCTCTTGAGAACCCTGTCCTTGCCAAGGGCCTCCACTATGGGTATGCCTCCGGGAACGAGCAGGCCTTTCTCATCGAAAACCAGCCTGTTTGCTTCCCACCTCTCGACTCCAAGCTCCCGCGCCACTCTTTCAACAAGGATGTCGATGCCTCCGCTGAGCAGCGCCGTCTTAATCCCCATGGAGCGAAGCTTGGCCACTGCGATGTGGGCCTCGGGGAATACAGGGATCCGGCCCAGCACCTCCTCTAGCTCCCTGCGGGTTATGGGCCTCCCGGCAGCCCTTATCCATGCCCCAACATCCAGCTTCATCCACTCATAGTAGTTTATGACCCCCTTCATGTAGAGCTCCATGTTTCTTTTAGCCTCCTCTACCGAGCCGTAGTGCTCGTGAAGGTAGCCCCAGCTACTATGGATTGGCACCAAAACACCATCTACGTC
>JALURJ010000274.1 GCA_027016915.1 Desulfurococcales archaeon
GTATCCTCCCCACCCCAGCACGTTGTAGGCCCACACAGCACCAGCAATGATGCCTATGGACAGGTTTATCCATGCCAACCCCGCCAACAGCCGCTCCCAGAACACGTCCCTCCTCGTCGAGAGGAGGACGTGGAGGGCCAGCGCGAGGCAGAAAGCGTAGCCAGCAAAGGTGAAGAGGGGGTGCACGAGTATCCAGAAGGACCTCAGCAGAGGGTTTAGACCAGCCCCCGCAGGTATCCTGAAGGCAACGTCGGCCGTCTCGAAGGCCCCAACCTCTATGCTAAGCACCATCACGGCAGCCGTTATGAGGAGCAGGCCCCGGTAGGCCATGGCCTCGAAAACGCCCCTCCTCCCGCCATAGAACCTGTAAATGGCGGAGATCATGGCCATCATCAGGCCCCAGAGGATGAATGAGCCAGCCATGCCAGCCCAGCTTGAAGCTATTTTCATCCATACAGGCATGTCCTTTGTGGAGTAGCTGTAAACCGCTACAAGGTTGAAGTCGTCCGCCAGAAAAGCAAACACGAAAAGAACCCACGAGAACACGGTGAGGAATAGGCCTGCAAGGTCTACCCTGCGCCTGGACGCCCTATGGTAATCTATACCAGCATAACCCGTAAGAACCACAGCAAGTAGGGCAATCAAACCATATGGGTGGAAACCCATAACCTAGCGCACCCCGCCTGAAACGTCCTGCCGGGAAACGTTTCTAAGGCGCTGCTCCATACGTTTCCCTCGTTTTCCTCGAAAGGATGCGTTCTTAATAATTTTTTCGTTCCGGTCAAACATTTTATATTTGACCAGTCCCAAATTTTTTATTTCACCCGATACACGGTTCTAGAAGAAACACAGCTGGACCACTTTATTTAACACAAATGTCAAACTATAGTATAAATCCAGGTGACAGGGGTGCAGCTGAAACCGGAAGAGCTAATGCTTATAGCTATACTAGTAATTCTGGCGCTTGCCTTCCTGCTAGGCACAAGTACTACCCAGCAACCCACAGTTACGGTCACCGTGGTAACGACCTACCACATAGCACCCACGCTCAGGGGAGTGAACGTAGCCCTACTGGGCATACCTAGCAATAGCACCTTCGCCCACAGAATGTCCTGGGGAGGAGCAACAATACTACCGCTCTACACCAGCTCCTCGCCCACTCTGCCTGCTAATTTCTCCGCATTGATAGTGGATGCCGACTGGCTGCTCTCTGCTCCAAACCCTGCCGAGCTGGAGAACAGGGTTTCGCTGGCCCGAGAAGCCTTAAGGAGGGGTAGTGTCGTGGCCTTCATTAGTAGTAGGGGTTTGTATCCGGCCGAAGTAGAGGCTATAATCAGGGCCTTACTAGCCGAGATCAATGACACCACAGCGCTTAACAACGTGCTCTCCTCCCTAGCGGGCTCCACACATATAGTAGTTACCGTTAGCAGAGGCATCACAGCGACCAGAACGGTGACCGATATCACCTACGTGTTCGGGCTCTACAGGCTTCCAGCGTCTCCTCAAGCCTTCGGGACGTTCGACCTGGTGAGCAGTGCTGGCAATAGCAGTGTGATCTCGGAGGAGCAGATGGCGGATTTTATCCTAGACGTGCTGGCAGAACGTTTGAGCTCCGGCCAGGCCGAGCCCTGAGCTGGGCTTAAGGATATATTCCTAGGAGGCCGCCCAGCTGGGCCAGAACCTCGCCCGCCTTACCCCTAATGTGCAGGTCGGCCATTTGCGTATAGCCTGTCTCCTCCACGTTGATCTCGACCAGGACTCCGCCGTTCCTCTTAACAATGTAGGGTATCATCCCGGCGGGCATAACGACCCCGCTGGTCCCCACGACAAGGACAAGGTCCGCCCTCTCCGCCTCCTCCACGGCCCGGCTCCACTCCCTGAACGGCAGGGGCTCCCCGAACCAGACAACGTCAGGCCTCAGGAGGGAGCCGCATGCCGGGCAGCGGGGCGGTATCTCCTCAGGAGGCTCGGCAAGGGTTTCACGGTGCCTGCAGCCAGGTCCTGTACAGCGCACCCGCCAAATATTGCCGTGGAGTTCCACCACATCCCGCGCACCCGCACGTTGGTGGAGGCCGTCAATGTTCTGTGTAATAATGGTCTTGACTAGGCCTCTCTCCTGGAGCCTAGCTATCACCACATGGGCCGGGTTAGGCCTGGCCCTAGCTATAAGCTCCATCCTCAACTTATACCAGCTCCAAACCTCCATGGGATCCTCCCAAAACCCCTCAGGTGTCGCCAGCTTTTGGGGGTCGAACCTCTCCCACAGCCCACCCCTACCCCTGAAGGTGGGTATGCCGCTCTCAGCCGACACCCCGGCACCGGTGAAAACTATGGCATGCTCTGCATCCTCCAAAAACCGGGCAAGCCTCTCGATCAAGCCGTTTCCACCCATAATCTAGTATAGTCCCGGAACACTATATAGGTGCGAAGCCAGCGCTACTCCCTTCTAACCCTGCCAAGCACCGCGGTTGCAGTGATTATCGTTGCAGCCGCTGCCAGCAGAGCGATTAAGCCCCACCCTCCTCCAGAAGGCGCATACCTGTTGCCCACCCTCAAGGGCTGAATGCTGTGCGGATCCTCGATACTCCTCAGCGCAGACTCGGGAAGCGGTATGTAGCCCTCAAGCCCTTGAGGAGGAGAAACACCCCCGCCACCCCCGGGGACGAAGTGGCAGTTGAAACACGTAACCCACCTCAAGCTGGGCGAAGGTATAGGCGTGGCGTCGCCGTCACGCATTATGTAGTAGATGCCAGCATAGGCCTTCTCGCCGGCCACGTTCAGCGGGTA
>JALURJ010000275.1 GCA_027016915.1 Desulfurococcales archaeon
CGGATGAAGAGGAGAAGCAAGTTCCGAGACCCCTCAGTAGAGATGGTTGTACGGCTGGCTGGCGAGAGGCAGGTAAGCACCGCTCTAAAAGCGGCTATGGAGGGAGAGCCCTGCCTGATACTCGTGTCGCGTAGCGTGGAGAGCATAGAAGAGTACTTGGCGTTGCTCAAGTCGCGGGGGGTTGTGTTGGAGGGCGAGTGCAGGTTCTCGGAACCCGAACTCCCCGAGGGGTCTGGCTGCGGATCGGGCGAAGACGAGTGTCTCGAACTCACCGTGGTCTCCCAATGCGCCGTGAGCCTTTATGAGAAGTAATACTACCTGCTTGTAACTTGTATAGTTTTATATATATGAATAAAGCTTAAATGCCTATGCTAGGGGTAATTCTGTAGGGGTGCGTTGCCCGAATGATCTTCGAAGAGGAGGAGTGGTGGGAAGAGGAAGAAGAGGAAGAATGGTGGGAGGAAGAAGAGGAAGAGGAAGAATGGTGAGGTTTTAACCTTCTCACCCTTTCTCCTCAATAATATAGCCTTCAACACCCTCTTCTCCCGCACAGGGCCCGGTCTTTAAGGTACCTCGGTGTAGATCAGCTTCTTCACACCCCTGTAAGGGTCTGTGCCGTCACCACTCGTCATCGGCTTCGCGGCACCGTAACTATTTACTTAGCCCTGGGCAAATATTATGTTGCCCCAGGGTTGCCGTGACCTGTGGCACCGAACGATAAATAGTCCACGGAGAGTCGGGGCATCGCAGGAAGCCCTTAGAAAGCGGCCTGGAACCATCTGTGGGGTGCTGGATATGAGGCTTGCCGTCATAGACTATGACCTGTGCAGACCCACGAAGTGCTCCCTAGAATGTATAAGGTTCTGCCCAGTCAATAGGGCCGGCACAACAGCCATAGAGACATCGGAAGAGGTTAAGGGCAAACCTGTGATATACGAGGAGACCTGCATAGGGTGCGGTATATGTGTTAGGAAGTGCCCATTCCAGGCTATAAGCGTCGTGAACCTTCCCGAGGAGCTGGAGGAGAGGGTTGTCCACCGCTACGGGCCCAACGCCTTCAAACTTTACGGCCTGCCGATACTGAGGCGGGGCCAGGTCTTGGGAATCATCGGTAAAAACGGCACCGGCAAAACCACTATTCTAAGGGTGCTGGCAGGGGAGCTGAGGCCCAACCTAGGGGTTGTGGACCGCGAGGTTGAGTGGGACGAGGTCTTAGACCATTTTCGGGGAACGGAGATCCATGACTATCTTTCAAGGATAGCGGATGGCAGCTTGAGGGTGGCCCACAAAATACAGTATGTCGAGCTTGTACCAAGGTATCTTAAGGGAACTGTTGGCGAACTCCTCTCCAAGGCCGACGAGCGCGGGGTTGCCAAAGATCTAAAAGATCTTCTCGAGCTTGGAGAGGTATGGGATAGGGATATACGAACTGTGAGTGGAGGGGAGCTGCAGAGACTGCTTATAGCCGCCGCCCTCTCCAAGAACGCTGACGCCTATTTCTTCGATGAACCCAGCAGCTATCTCGATGTTAGGATGAGGATGAGGGTGGCCAAGACCATTCGTAGCCTGGCCCCGAAGGAGGCATACGTGGTGGTAGTGGAGCACGACCTGGCAATGCTGGACTACCTCTCCGACAACGTTGCCGTGGTCTACGGGGATCCAGGCGTCTACGGCATAGTGTCGAAGCCCTACGGGGTGAGGGCCGGGATAAACCATTTCCTGGAGGGGTATCTGCCAGCCGAGAATATGAGGATCAGGTCTACACCCATAAAATTCCATGCACGTGAGCCCGTGCAAACGGGGTTGCCCGAGGAAACCTACCTGAAATGGGGCCGCTTAAGGGTGAGCCTGGACGGGTTCCACCTCGAGGTCGAGGCTGGCGAGGTTAGGAGGGGCGAGGTGATAGGTATAGTGGGGCCCAACGGTATAGGTAAGACGACGTTCATAAGGGTGCTGGCAGGGGAGCTTGAGGCCGAAGAGGAGGAGATTCGGCGTCCGGAGCTCAAGATAAGCTACAAGCCCCAATACCTCTCCCCCGACTACTTCGGCGACAAGACTGTAGAGGAGGTGCTGAGGGAGGCGTCGCCCCAGGCTCTGGCCTCCGGGAGCTGGCTCAACGTAGAGCTGGTGAGGAAGCTGAGGCTACACAGGTATCTCGACAGGAAGGCGGCCAACCTGAGCGGGGGCGAGCTCCAGAAACTTGCCATAGCTCAGACCCTTTCTAGGGAGGCAGACATCTACCTTCTCGACGAACCCTCCGCCTACCTGGATGTGGAGGAGAGGCTCGCCGTGGCCACCGTTATACGCAGAATAATCGAGGGTAGGAGGGCGGCAGCCTTCGTCGTGGAGCATGACGTGTCGATCCAGGACTTCATAAGCGACCGGCTAATGGTGTTCCGCGGAACCCCCGGGGTTGAGGGCTACGCTACCAGGCCGCTGGGCCTCAGGGAAGGCATGAACCTATTCCTCAAGGACCTTGGCATAACCTTTAGGAGAGACCAGCAGAGCGGGAGGCCTCGGGTGAACAAGGAGGGCAGCTACCTTGACAGGCTCCAGAAGGCTAAGGGCGAGTACTACTACGTCGGCGACTAGGAGCCTCCACGAACCGCAGTAACGTTTAAACCGTTCAAACAACACTTAGGCTACAGGAAAGATCTCCCGGATGGGAGGAATTCGTTTCGGAGGTGCTGCTCTTGGAGGGTAAAAAGGTTACAATAAGCGTGATAAAGGCCGACATAGGCTCCCTGGCCGGCCACCACATTGTCCACCCCGA
>JALURJ010000276.1 GCA_027016915.1 Desulfurococcales archaeon
ACATCTGCCTAAGGGTAGGGTCGTTGGTAGTCCTGGCAAGCTCCAGGAGCGTATCAGTGTCAAGGCTAGAGAGAATATCCCCGCCCGCCTGGGGCGCCGGGCGCCTCGAGGAGCGGGCCACAAAGTCCCTCTGAGGCACGCTGCCAGGCACGCTGCCGCTGGGCAGAAGCATCAGCTACCTCCAAACATGTATGCGTCTAGAAAAGCGCCGTGAAAACCAGGGGCCCCACCTTCCTGACCAGGTCCCTGAACTCCTCCACCTCCCCGCTCTTAATGATCCCCTGCTCCCTCAGAAACCGGAAAAGCATGTCCCGGAAAATGAGCCTCCCGTGGAGCATGGAGGCGGCAAGGAAAACCGAGTAGATGTAGGCCAGGGCAGCCCTCCCGGCGGTGAAGTCCCTCCTCTTCCGGGTGCTGGTGGTCCAAACCTTCTCCCTCCACTCATAGTAGTAGGAGGGGAACACCGTGTGGTGGATGTACCTCACAGTGGCCCAGAACCCGCCGTCAACGTCCTGATCCGCTATGCCGCTCCTCCGGTAAAGCCTGTGCATGAGCTGCTCGTACTCGTACCTCTGCCTCTCCCCGGGGTTCCTTATCTTCTTCAGGATAACGTTGCCGGGCTCCGGCTCCCTGAAGCGGAGCCGGTCCCTCTCACCTCCCCCGTAGTCGATTGTTGTAAAACCCTCCTGTTGTAAAGCCTCCTCGCCCACAGTTGTAAACTTCCGGAGCGCGTAGCGGTAGAGCTTGTGCACCCTGTTGACAAGCTCCAGGTAGAGCCTCCTGTCCCGGGTCCTCCTCCAAACCTCGTACTCCCTGGGGTAGAGGGAGCCCGCTATGTCTATCCACTTAACACCGTAGCTCCGGAGCTCCCAGACCACCAGGTGCTTGGGCTCCCCCATACCCCTCGAACCCATTATACCGTGGCACCCCATTTATGTGTTTGTGTCCAAAACATGGACACACTACTCCACCAGCTCAACCTCAACATCCTCCTCCTCGCCCCCGGAGGCCTGGGAGCTAACCATCCTCAGCAGCTCACCGGCAAGCCTACGGGCCTCCGGCGGAGCCTCCTCGCTCTCAGCCACCTTCCTGATAGCGGCGAGGAGCTTCGCCATCCTCTTAACCGTCTCCTCCTTGATGTTCTCCTCCAGCCTGTCGAGGGCATAGTCCACGTACCTGTCCCTCATGTCCATGTAGTCCTCAAACACCCGGTCGGGCAGCTTACGCATGAACTCCTCCTCAAACACCTTGTACACGTTGACCCGCCCCGAGGGCAGGATCTTGAACTTGTAGCCATGCGCCACGCTCCAAACCCTGTCAGCCTTAACCACGTGCACCACGACGCTCTCATACCTACGGAGAGGCCTCAACAGGTCCTCGGGCGAAGGCGTCGACATCAGGACCCCGCAGGCCCTCGACCTGACAAGCTTGAACACGTCGCTGATAGCCTTGGCCCGGGCAACGCTGGTGAAGAAAACGTAGGCCCCGCCGAAAACCCCGGCGTCGTCCCACACCAGGACCGGGATCCTCTTCCTCCAGCTCGCCCTCCGGAGCTTCCCTATAAGGTCCCTTATCTCGAAGAACGTGTAGCGGAAAACCACGTCCTTGAAGGCAACAGGGCTCCCGATCCTCTTGAAGACGTCGTGGGCCACCTTGAAGCTATAGGTGCTCTTCCCGTGGCCCAGCTCCCCGTAGATGATGGCCCCCACGAAGCCGTGCTCCCTGTACTCCCTGGCTATCCGCTCCCCCAGCACGCTCCAAACCCCCAACCCCTGGGAGAAGGCCTCCCTCTCACTCGACCTCCGAGCCCCGCTGGTGTCGGCAAGCCTGTCGAGCTCCTCAGGCTCCCACTCCAGCATCTCCTCGATCTGCTTAAGCGCCCTCACAACACTACTCAAGCACCCCCACCTCCTCCCTCCCCGTCCTCACGTCCCTGACCCTGGTCAGGATCCCGTACTTGTGCATAAGCTTCAGCAACACCCCGAAAACCGAGTCCAGGGCCCTCTTCTTCAGCATGTTGCAGCGCTCACGGTTGAGCCGGGGGTGCGAGAACTCGTCGGACATCCTCCCGCACTCCTCCTCAACCATCCTGATAACAGCCTCGAGGTCCCCGCCCAGCATGGCCCGGGCCTCCCCCTGAGCCCTGGGAGGGAGAAGCTTCCAGATGCTGTCCACGTCCTCCTGGTAGAGCACCACCATGCCGGGCCTCACGCTGGCAGCCCTCTTGCTCTGAAGGGCGTTGCCCACCGCCACGGTGATGAGGAAGCTGTAGTCCCCGTAGATCCCCCGGATCTCCCGGCGCCTCTGGCTCAACCCCCACCACCGATGCTAATGGTCTGCAGGGGCTGGGGCAGCTCCGGCCCCCCGCCGCCGCTGAGGGTGTGGATGACCCACGCAACCCCCATGACCACGAGGCCCACTATCACTATGATGGGGAGCCACTTCCTCCACCAGTCCTGGAACCAGCTCTCCCGGACCTTCTCCATAGCGGCGGCGGTCTCGGCGTTGATTATCTTCTTGAGGTCCGCCGGGTGGTGCCTCCAAACCAGGTAGTCCACGAGATCCGAGGCGCTGATGGTGACGGTGCCGAGCCGGGCCTCCAGCTCCTCCCGGCTCCGGGGAGCCGCCTCGAGGAGGCCCTCCAGGTACCTTATCCTCGAGGAGATCTGCTCGGCAACAGCGGCCCTGTTCTTGACCCCCATCTTCTCAAGCTCCTCGTCGCTCGCCTCATTAACCATGTCAAGGGCCTTCCTGAGCTCGTCGAGCTCCGC
>JALURJ010000277.1 GCA_027016915.1 Desulfurococcales archaeon
GGGTTCCTGAAGGTTACGGGTCTCCCCGTTCTCTCGGAGAGCCTGCGGACGAAGTTGTCCAGCTCCTCCTGGGTCTCGAACCTTATGTTGGATTCGAGGCTTCCGAAGACCTTGTGCTCTACGAAGATTGGGCCTACTCCGTCGCAGCTTATGTCCTCTATGTATTGGTCCCTGATGAAGGGTTCGAGTATCCCGAGCCTGACCTTCTCCATGATTAGCCTGTATTCGAGGGCTTGGTGGAGGTCGCTGCTGAGGATTATTCTCCTAACCGCCCCCCTCCTCCTCTCTATCCTGTATTGCCCCTGGGGCATGGATGGGTCTGGTATGGCGACCCGTGAGAGGAGGCTTCTCAGGAGCTTCTCCTGCTCCTCCGCGTCCTTGAACTCCGTGTCCTCGTCTATCATGCCTACGAGGGCCTCCTCAACGGCCTCTATGAGCTCCTCCATTCCTCTGCCGAGCTCGGGTTGGACGACTATGTAGAGGGGCCTCTCCCCAAGCCTCCTCGAGGAGACGTGGATGAAGATTGGGTCGCCGACTGGGTAGAGTATGTTGATAGTCTTGAGGTAGCGGAGCTCCCTGCTCAGCTGCTCCCGATACTCGGGTATGGGCCTACCCCTCCTAGCCAACCCGTCTATGTATCTTGCGAGGTGGGGGTTCCGTGCCATGGCCTCCCTTAAGGCAGCCCTTCCACCCCTCTCCAGAGCCCTGGCCACGGCCATGTCCCTCACCTATGCCCTGGCCTGGCTGAAGGGTAGGACCCTTATCCCGAATGCTGGGTCTACGTCGAAGCTGAGGGTTATGGAGGCCGGCTTGACCGCTCCCTTGAGCTTGGGGACCTGGAGTATCTTGACTATCTTGTCTCCTATCTCCTTGAGCTGGAGGATGAAGTGGACGTCGCAGACGCTTCTCATCCTTATGAGCATGTCTTGCTCGAATGCGTATGGGTGGACGGTTACTATCATGGACTTGCCCTGGTCGTCCACTATGTTCCTGGCCTCGGTGAAGAAGTTGAGTATGTCCTCCTCGTCTGCGTGGGTTACCAGGTAGGTTAGGGAGTCTATCACGTATAGCCCGTAGCGTCTCTTGACCTGCATGGTCCTTAGGATTAGTTCGAGGAACCTGGCCGAGAGCTCCTTGTCCCAGTCGAGGTTCTTTACGTGGAGCTCGAAGACCTGGAGGAGGCCCTTGAGGAAGTATGGCTTGACGTTGAGCGTTATCTCCTCCATGGAGTTCACGAGGCTCCTGGTGCCTGTCTCGGTGGTTATGTAGAGGGTTGGGAGGCCTGCGCAGAGGGCTCCGTAGGTGTATTGCTGGGCTAGGACGCTCTTCCCGCTGTCGTTGGGTCCCTCGATTAGGCATAGGAAGGGGACCCTGAGCTCGCCTATCTTCCTGTCTATCTCCAGGTTGGTGGACCTGATGGCTTTTACCTCGTCCTCCATCCCATCGCCCCCTCTGGGGTTGATGCTATGAGGAGGGCTGCTCCTGTTGCGGGGTATGCTGGGTTGAGCCATACCTCTATGTGGAGGGTCTCGCCTGGGTCCCACATCCCTGAGGTGAAGTCTTGGGAGGATGGGTTGATTATCTCCCCTGAGCCTCCGTGGGTTATGTTGGTGGCCCGCCAGCCCTCGACTCCTCCCCCATCCCTCCTATAGGGTATCCATGTAGCCCTTACGTTGCCCCAGCTCTCGTAGACGATTATTATGTCCATTAGGTTTAGGTCTCTCACGGGTATGGGTTTCAGGGCCTTGTTGATTATCTCGGCCTTGATTGTGGTGTTGTCGGGGAGGATGGTCAGGTTGGCTATCTCCAGCCTCCCTACGCTCTTGGCCGCCTCATCCTGTATCATGAGGTTTATCTCGGCAGCTATGCTTGCACCCGTCCTCACGACGCCTGTAAGGTATCCTATCACGGTTAGGGAGAGGGTTGCGATGAGTGCGAAGACCACGATTCCACCCAGGCCGGACATCTCCGCAACACCTCCTAGGTGGAGAGCCTCGTGCTGCATCCGGCTCCGTTGAATAGTGAGAGCTTGAGGATGTAGTCGTCTCTGGGTAGGGGTTCGCCTAGCTTGAGTGTTATCTCGAGGGTTTCGCCTGGGTCCCATCTGCCGTCTTGGTCTGCGTCGTTTCTCAGGGTGTAGGTCCATGAGGGAGGGGTGGAGCCGTGGAGTAGGTAGTGTATCCTGTCCCTGCTCGCCAGGATGACCTCGCTCCTCTCTACCAGGACCTCTGGAATATCCTTCAGGCCCGTGTTCTTCACCCAAGCCTTAACCTCTGTGTCCCACTCCCTCCCATGAGCATAGATTACCTTGCATCCATAGCTCATCTCCTCACGGAGCTGCATAACCTGTATCCTCTGGAGGTCCGAGGCCTGGCCCAGGCTGGTGAGGTAGACGCCTGCGAGGGCTGCGGCGGCAATAGAGGCCACGACCGCCAGGGTTATCTCTGATATTATGGAGCCTACGGGCATGCCTCACCCCCTCTCCCCCGTTATCCTGCATCCAGGCTCCCTGAGTCCTAGGAGGAGGGCCATGAAGAGCCTCTCATCGCTTGGGGCCGAGACCATCATGCTGACGACGTAGGAGGCCGCCAGGAGGGACTCGTAGCTCAGGCTGCATCTCTCGGGCAGGTAGACCCCGTCAGGCTCGGCGTTCTTCACCAGGAACTCGACAGCGTCCATGAGCCTCTCGACGGTCTCTCTTGGGGCGAGCCGGGCCACGAGCCTCGATGACAGGAACTTGAGGGTGTTGTCCCTTCCGAGGAGC
>JALURJ010000278.1 GCA_027016915.1 Desulfurococcales archaeon
CCCTATGCCCCGGCTGCCCCCATAGGGGCCTCTTCTACGCGCTAAGGAGGGCGGTCAACAAGGCTGGCGTAAAGCCCATCTACAGCGGCGACATAGGGTGCTACAGCCTAGCGGTGCTGCCGCCGTTCAGGATGCAGGACACCATGATAGAGATGGGCGGCAGCGTGGGGCTGGCTAACGGGTTCGCCCATGTGGATAGGGAGAAGGTGCCTGTGGCGACCATAGGCGACTCAACCTTCTTCCACGCAGGCATACCGGGGATCATCAACGCCGTGTACAATAGGTCTCCCATGTTGGTGGTGGTGCTGGACAACAGGATCACAGCGATGACGGGCCACCAGCCCCACCCGGGCACAGGGTTCTACCCGAGCGGCGAGCCGGCCCCCACCGTGAGGATAGAGGACATAGCCCGCGGCATAGGCATAGAGTATGTCGAAACGGTGGATCCCTTCAACCTGGAGGAGGCTGAGAAGGCCCTGAAGGGCGCCCTGAGCCACGTGAGGAGCTCCGGGAAGCCTGCATTGGTGGTGGCTAAGAGGGCATGCACACTCCTCATAGAGGCCGCCGCTAGGAGGAAGGGCATAGAAGCGCCCCTCTACACTATAGACGCCGACAGGTGCACGGGCTGCGGGATATGCTACAACGCCTTCAGCTGCCCGGCAATATCCCCGATAAACGGCGGGAAGGCGGCTATAGACCCGGCCCTCTGCACCGGGTGCGGCGTATGCGTCCAGGTGTGCCCCCACGGGGCCGTAAGGCTTGAAAAGCCGGGCGACCCCGAGTGGGAGAAGCTATGGTTCTAGGGGGTGGTGGTGATGGCCAGGCTCAACGTGCTCCTAGCAGGAGTCGGGGGACAGGGCCTCATAACCCTCGCCTCGGTCATGGCTAAGGCAGGAGTGGTTGAGGGTACAAGGGTCCTCGTGGCCGAGACCCACGGGCTCAGCCAGAGGGGTGGAAGCGTAGAGGTCCACGTGAGGTTCGGCAACGTGGAGTCCCCCCTAATACCGCCAGGCGGCGCCCACGTTGTTGTAGCGCTGGAGGCTCTAGAGGCCCTTAGAAGCCTCAGGTACATGAACAGGTCAACACTAGTCCTGGTGAATAGGAGGGTTATAAGGCCTAACCTGCCTGGAGTCAAGGCGCCGGGGCTCGACGAGGTGTTGGAGGAGCTTGGAAGGGCTGGCGTCAGAGTGGTTGATGTGCCAGCATCGGAGCTGGCGGCAAAGGCTGGCAGCAGCCTCGCAGCCAACATGGTTATGCTTGGAGCGCTACTGGCGACAGGAGCCCTGGAGGGCTACATATCCAGGAGAAGCGTGGAGAAGGTCCTGGAAACCATGCCTCCCCGCTGGCGCGGCGTCAACCTGGAGGCCCTGAGGCTGGGGCATAGCGCCGTCCGGAAGGCTAGCCTCTCCTCATAGCCCAGTAAGCCGCGGCAGCGACGAGAACCGCTACGAGGGTAACCATTAAACGGGTTAGGGCAGAGACACGGGCTCCTGCCGTGGTGCTAGTCCAGGCCGCGGACTCTGTGCTGGTTGTCGTTACAGTAGTTGTGGTTGTAGTGGTTGTCATGGTTATGGTGGTCGTAGTTGTGGTCGTGATCGTAGTGGTGTTGTCTACGGCGGGAACCGTGGTTGTAGCGGTGCCGGGCTCGGGTGCTATCAGTGTTTCAGCCGAACCGTCTATGCGGAGGACGAGGCTTCTCACCTCAACGGTCATGTTGCCCGCCAAGGGTATGGCTGCGAGCCTAAACCGCTCAGGGGCGCCTGGGATGTCGAAGCTGTAGCTCCAAACGTCCCCGTCAACACTCACATTCATCCTCCCTGCCTTGAGGTCCGCCTGCAACGAGACGTTTACGTCTCTCCCGAGGGCCACGGGGCCGAGGCTAACCCACGTGTTCTGGTCCCCCCTCATCAGGTACATGGTGGCCGAGCCCCTAGAGTATATGACAATGATGCCCAGCCTGTAGGGCCCCTTAGCCAGGGCAGCCTCAAACCCCGACGACCCAGTGGTGTTGACCACCTTGAAGACCACCGTGAACCCCGCGCTGCTGGTGGGGGAGATCCTCCAGTCTCTCAGGTCTCTCCCAGGCCCGAGGACCTCCGTGCTACCCTCCGGGGCGAGGAATGCTAGTGCTAGTAGCGCTATGAGGGCTGTGGACGCTAAGACTGTTATGAGCCTCCGCCTCACTGGGGGCACCGTCTTGGAGAGAAGAATCGCCGCCAGCTATAAATTGATGGGTCCCGGCTAGCCCTCCACGAATATCGCTGCTGCCGAGACGAAGTTGAGCATATGGTCTTCCAGCTCCGAGAGCACCTCCACAACAGCCCTAACAATATCGTCTGCCCTCAGCTTCTCGTGATCCTCGAAGACCAGGCCGTGGATATAGATTATGGGTCTACGTTTGGAATCCTTACTTATTATGGGGATAACGTCCACGTTTAGCCCCAGCTCCCTAAACCCTTCAGCCGCCTTCAGGGCCTTGGTCAGGGCTGAGGAGGCGTTGCTCGAAGCCTTGCCATAGAGGACCAGTATTTTGAGGCTACCAGTAGACATGATGCTGCTCCACACCTAATGCTCGGCGTGTAACGGTTTAAAACCGCGAGGCCCTTGCAGGGATGATCCAAAATAATAGCAAGGAGAACTCAAGGTTACTCGCCGGTGTTGCCAGGATGCCCGTTTACGTGGAGGTAGGCGGGGCCTGGGTGCTGATCAGGGACGTCTCGACAGGAGAGGTGCGGAGCTATGGCATGGTCGGAGAG
>JALURJ010000279.1 GCA_027016915.1 Desulfurococcales archaeon
TGGGCTTCCTGCCTATCCTCTCATAGTATTTCTCGAGGTCCCCCCTCCACTCGGGGTCTTCGTACTCGGGTAGCCTTACCCTGGGGCTCCAGGGCTTGGCCAGTATCTCGAGGATCTCGAACTCTTCGAGGAACCTGTAGCTGTATGTGGTTTTGGCCACTATGGCTGCGTCCAGCCCCTTATAGGTGCCCCCCAGCGACACAACAATGTCCCCCCTCTCCACGGCGCCCGCGTCCGCCGCCATGAGGGCTGCCTCCACGGCTATCTTGACGCCCTGGCCGAACACTCCGCCCAGAAGCTTGTCGATAAGGGTTTCGGGCAGCGCCTTGTCCCAGCCCAGGCTCCTGGAGGGCGGCGCGAAGGGCCTGGTACCCTGCACCACCTTTATGCCGGCTTCGAGGAGCCTGTTTCTAGCGTCGCTGTACTCTGGCCGTGTCAGCCCTACCGGTATTGAGCCACGAGGCCCCCAGGTCTCGTCGGGTGGGTGTGTGACCACGACCAGGCGTACTCCCAGCCTCTCTGCCTTCTCCAGCGCTTTGAGGGCGCTTCTACCGGTCTCGGAGGGAACTATGACAGCCGCTACTTCGGGGTCCATCGCCCTGCGGAAGGCCACGGTGAGAACGTGCTCTGTGTTAACCTCCCCCTTAAACCTGTAGTAGTGGGTGAAGCTGGTGAACACCTCCAACACGTCCACCCATATCCCACTATTATAATGGTAAGACTTGGAATGTAAACTTATTCTCCTCCGGGAGGCTGGAACACTATTTAGCCATGCCCCACAATATATCGGCCTGGGATAAGGGGGATGGCTAGGTTCAGGCTTGTCGACGCCCACTGCCACGCTCACGAGCTTGGAGGGAGAATCTCCGAGTTCCCAGGGATCCTGATCATAGGTGTTAGCGACGACTACGAGTCGTCCCTCAAGACCCTGGAGCTTGCAGGTAGCAGCGAGAACCTCATACCAGCGGTTGGCGTGCACCCCTGGAGCCTCGACGAGGTCCCCGTCGAGGATGCCGATAGGGTGGCTAAATTGGTGGAGAAACGAGGAGATATAAGGATCCTGGGAGAGGTCGGGCTTGACAAGAAGTTCAAGCCCCACAGCTTTGACCGGCAGGTCAGGGTTTTCGGAAAGTTCCTGGAGCTGGCCAGAGAATACGGCCTCATGCTAAATATACATGCTGCCGGTGCTTGGAGGGAGACCTACGAGAGGGTTGTCCGGTATGACCCGCCTGTAGCGGTTTTCCACTGGTACACGGGGCCCCTGGACCTGGCGGAGGAGATAGCGGCGCAGGGCTACTACATATCCATAAATCCTGCCGTCAAGATCCAGGAGAAGCATAGGAGGGTCGCCAGGCTCGTTCGCCTGGACCGGCTGCTGGTGGAGAGTGATGCTCCCTACAACTATAGGGGCATGAGGATGGAGCCCGGCATGGTGGAGGATGTGGTCAAGGTTGTGGCGGAGGAGAAGGGTGTCTCGCCGGACACCGTTAGAGATGTGGTGTGGGGCAACTTCGCCAGGATAGCTTCGAAGACCGGCCTCAGGCTGGGTGGGCTGCTGTGACCCGGATAATGGTTAGAGGCAGCCTGGTCTCCTACCCCTACAGCGAAACCCTGAGGAATGCATACCTGTACCTCGATGGCGGCAGGGTCCAGGCCAGGGGGGAGGAGCCCGCGCCGCCGGAGCACAGCTACGCCGACCTGGTGGTTGGCGGCAAGAACCGCTTGGTGGTTCCAGGCATAGTGGTGGGCCTCGTCCAAGCCACACTCTACCCCTTCAGGCATGTAGTGGAGGACCCCTCCTCGGCGGAGAAGCTGGGCAGCATAATGGACTGCAGGCTGGCCGAGAAGGCGGCCCTTCTAACCTTCTCGGAGCTAGCGCTTAACGGCGTAGCCTTAGCCGGTATAAAGGATCCCTACCCGGACTGCGTGAAGCAGGCGGCTGAAGCGGTGGGTATAAAGGTTGTGGAGGCGGGCGGCCCTACACTCCACCCTCACGCAAAGGAGGCTCCGCGAGGGCTGTTTGCCCTAGGCCTAGATGCTCGGATAAGCATCGACCCCCGAAGCACTGCCCTCCACCTGTCCCGTGTGGTGGGGTTGGAGGAGGCGGCCCGCAGCCTCTTTAGGAGGGAGGCTCTGGGCCTAGAACCCTACGCTGTGCCGGGGCCCGGGGACATTGTTGTTCTGCGTCCAAGGCTCCCCCTGACGCTCAGAGGTAAGGGGATACACCACGCGTTGCTGGGAGGGGGCCTCCTGGTGGAAACACTAATAGTGAGTGGAGAGCCCGTGGTTGACGGCGGCGAGCTTCTGACGCTTGAGGGGGCGGAGCTGGAGGAGGCTGCGCGGGAAGTTGGGGAAGCTTTAGACCAGGTAGAGGGTTAGTTTCCCGCCCTCCTGGTTGAAGTAGGCCTCCCTCCTAGTCGACACCTCCAAGGCCAGGCTGGTGTCGGAGAGGACGGCGTAGTTGTAGAGGAAGAAGCCTGGTGTGATTATGGTTAGGTATCTGGAGAACTCGACGTCGGTTCCAGTTATCTCGAACCCCCCGGCCAGGAGCTTCTCAACCCTTTCGCCAGGCCCTTTCAGGGGTTTAAGGGGCTCAGCCAGCTCCACGTAGATGTACTTCCTCTTCCCCACAAGGGACTCCCTGTGGCCCGCGGCCTTGCCGTGTACCTCTACGCTTCGGGGTGCAAGCACCACCCTACAGTTGGCGGCGTGGACCTCAAGCCAGTCCTCCACGAACCTCAGCTCTAGG
>JALURJ010000280.1 GCA_027016915.1 Desulfurococcales archaeon
AAGGCCTGGGTTTCGGGTAACTTTACGGGAATGAAGAGTATGGTGCAAGACGTAAGGTACTGCGAGCTCTGCGGCGCCCTGATACGGGGGCCTGCCCGCCGAGTAAGCGTAGAGGGCGTCTCGATGACTGTCTGCACCCGGTGCTATTCTAGACTAGCCTCGCGTAGGAGGGAGACGCCTGCCAAGCCTGCAGGCCCTGTAAGGCCCCCGAGGCCTGCTGCCCAGCGGCGCCGGACAAGGCCTAGGAGGGATACGCTCTATGACAGGTACGAGGTCGTCGAGGACTATGCTGAAAGGATCAGGCAAGCCAGGGTAAGGCTTGGATGGAGCCAGGCGGTACTCGCCCAGCGCGTCGGCGAAGGCGAGAACGTTATCAAGAGGATCGAGGCTGGGCGCCTCGTGCCGCCCATAGACCTTGCCAGGAGGCTGGAGAAGGTTCTCAGGATAAGGCTCCTAGAGCCTGTGGTCGAGGAGGTATTCCCAGCATCCGCCGGGAAACATGAGGACTACACACTGACACTGGGAGACATTGTGAGGATAAGGGGGGAGGATGAATAGCTTCATGAAGCGTGAAGCCATAGTGGTTCTCCCTAAAAGGATGTCTGACTTCGAGGAGGCCTTAGGCCTGGTACGCACCGCCCAGTATGAGCCTGTAGAGGTGGTTAGTGTACGGAGAAGGTCTTCTCCCTACTATATTGGGCGTGGTAAGCTCGAAGAGTTGAAGCCGTTGGTGGATGGGAAGGGTGATCAGCTCACCCTAATAGTCTTCGACGACCTAAAGCCCCGCGAGTCCTACGGGATCTCGAAGACACTTGGCGTTAGGGTGATTGACCGTGTCCAGCTGATCCTGGAGATATTCGCCCTCCACGCGGGGTCCCAGGAGGCGAAGCTGCAGATCGAGCTTGCAAGGATGAAGTATGAGCTCCCCCTCATACGGGAGCTTGTGAGAAGAAGCAAGATGGGCGAGCTTCCAGGCTTCCTGGGTCCAGGCCGTTATGCTATAGATGAGTACTACAGGCTTATGCGTCGCAGGATAGTAGCTATCTCCAGGAAACTGGAGGAGCTCAGGGAAAGGCGGAGGAGGGAGAGGCTCTCCAGGAGGAGGGCTAAACTCCCCCACGTGGCCATAGCAGGCTATACGAATGCCGGTAAAACCACGTTGTTCAACAGGCTTACCTGTGAGTCAAAACCTACGGGCGAGACGTTCTTCACGACGATCTCGCCTAAATCCAAGAGGGGCAGGTTGCTGGGCAGAGAGGCAATATTTGTCGACACTGTGGGCTTCATAAAGAATGTTCCACCCCAAATAATAGAGGCTTTCTACGCCACCCTCGAGGAAATAGTTGATGCCGACGCTATAATACTGGTATACGATGTCTCGGAGCCCTGGGAGAGGATAGAGAGGAGGCTGGAGGGAAGCATCGAGATCCTGAGGGAACTTGGGGTCTCCGGGAAGCCCATAGTACTCGCTGCCAACAAGGCGGACACCATCACCTGGGGTGCGGCTGAGGAGAGGAGCAAAAAGGCCTGGAGCCTCGTGTCAAGCATGTACGGCGGCCCCCTAGGTGCTGTCGCGGTATCAGCTCTTAAGGGCATAAACCTGGACAAGCTGGGTGAGACCCTGTGGGAGATGCTGGAAACGGGCGGATATACGTTTTGAGGCTGGGGCACCGCCCGGAGAGGGACAAGAGGGTAACAACACATGTGGCCCTCGTGGCCAGGGCTTTCGGAGCCCATGGCTTCATACTGGCTGATGTGTGCGACGAACACGTTATGAACTCCATCAGGAGGGTCCTGGACAGGTGGGGCGGCCGAATGTACCTTGAGTGCGGGGTCTCAGGCAGCAGATACGTTAAGGAGTGGAGACGGCGAGGCGGCCTAGTAGTGCACCTCACCATGTACGGGCTCCACATAGATGACGTGATAGACGAGATCAGGGCCTCGCCCAAACCCAAACTTGTAGTGGTGGGAGCTGAAAAGGTGCCCCGCCTGTTCTACGAGGAGGCTGACTACAACGTTGCCATAGGCCACCAGCCACACTCCGAGGTGGCGGCGCTTGCAGTGTTCCTGGACCGCCTCTACATGGGCTTGGAACTACATTTATCATTCCCGGAGGCCAAAGTAGTAGTGGAGCCTAGTGCTCATGGCAAAAAGGTGGTCAAACGTGGGTGATAACCAGATGCTGGTCTACATCGAAAATCTGTACGGCCCGGAAACGAAGCAGGTTCTCGAGTACATGTTGAAGAAACACGGCGAGGTTACAGACGAGATAATATCGAAGGAGACGGGGCTCAAGATCAACGTGGTGAGAAGGGCTCTCTACAACCTCCTCGAGCAGGGCCTATTATCGTATAGGAGGGTTAGGGACAGAAACAGCGGCTGGTTCATCTACTATTGGAGCCTCAACATGGACAAGCTCAACACCATACTGCTGACCAGGAAGAAGATGTTGCTAGACAAGCTCAAGAAGAGGCTCCAGTTTGAGGAGAGCAACGAATTCTACGTCTGCCCACTGGACGGCGCTAGATACGTGTTCTCGGAGGCCATGGAAAACGATTTCCGATGCCCTCGATGCGGGGAGATGCTAACCTACGAGGACAACGCGGACGCTATAAGGTTTCTGCGGAGAAAAATCTCCGAGATAGAGGAGGAGCTAAAACGTGAAGAGCAGCTTCTCATTAGTTGACCTATTCTCTGGCGCCGGGGGGTTTGCTAGAGGTTTTAAACAGGCGGGCTTCCGGATTCTCCTTGCTGTTGACAACTTCGTTCCCGCGGCCAGGAGCTATAAGGCCAACTTCCCTGAGTCCGTAGTTCTGGTAGAGGATGTGAAGCAGCTATCCGGCGCGGATATAGCGGAGCTTGTAGGCGAGCCTGATGTAGTCATTGGAAGCCCGCCTTGCGAACCCTTCACCGGGGCAAATCCGCGGAGGATGCCCGACCCTCTAGACCGCCTGTATAAGGACCCTATAGGCCAACTCGTGCTCCACTTCATACGGATAATATCCGACCTCAAACCAAGGATATTCGTGATGGAGAACGTGCCAGGAATAGCTGAGCCGCAGATCAGGAAGGCCATCGAGCGGGAGTTGAGGCATGCAGGGTACAGGCGGGTGTTCTTCAACGTCCTACGTGCAGAGGACTACGGCACACCCTCCCATAGGGTTAGGGTGTTCATCTCCAACTACAAGTTAGTGCCTAAACCCTCAAGGAGGAGAATCACGGTATGGGAGGCCATAAAGGACCTGGCCGATGCTCCGGCTGGCAGCGTTCTGAACCACGAAGCTCGCCCCTTGCCTGAGAGGAAGGCTAGAAAGGTATCCCGACTAAGATGGGGCTCAGCCATGATATATTACCGCGGAGCCAGCCGAAGCCTGCCTAACCTTATCCGGCTCCACCCCCATAGGATCGCACCAACAGTGCTCGGCTCGTCCCGGTTCATCCACCCCTATGAGGACAGGTTCCTCACGGTTAGAGAGCAGGCACGCCTTATGGGGTTCCCGGATCACCACGTCTTCCTCGGTGGGAGGGATGAGCAGTACAACCAAGTAGGCGAGGCCGTGCCTGTACCCCTCGCCCAGGCAATAGCCGAGTTTCTCCTAGAAAAACTGGCTAGAGGCGAAGACGAAACGCAAAGCTAGAATAGGACCCTCTCTTCCATAACCACCGGGTGCTTTGCGTGGGAAACATAATTATCGTAGCCCACAACGCTGGCAGCGTGCAGCGGCTCATAGATGTGGCGAGGGTGGCCTATGCTTTCGACGAGGTCAAGCTACTTGTAGCAACAAAGCCTTACGGCGCCGCCGCCCAGAGCGGCGTGCCCGAGGTCCAGAAAATGGCGCTTAAGAGGGGGAAGGGCTTCATGGTTTTGCCGGGCATAGAGGATGCGGCGGAGCTCCTGAAACCGCAGCGCATCTACACTGTTTCCTGGGACTACGGGGAAAGGGTGGAGCCTGGTAGCATAGAACTGAACGATGCCATGATAATAGTGGGTCTCACGGACCCTGGACTCTCAAAGCAGGAGGCAGGCATCGGCACCCCCATATATCCTTCGGGCACGTCGACACCCGTCGGACCGGCAGCCGAGCTGGCCCTACTGCTCTACGAGGCACACAGGGGGTAGACTGCCAGCGTATCGGAAAAACTATATTATCTTAGCCAAGTGGTTAGACGGAGGAGAGGTGTAACAGTTGCCCGGCACCAACGTGTCCTTTAAGGGGCGTGTAGTTAAAATCGAGGAGTCGAGGGTCCCCCAAGTATATATAGTTACGATAGAGGGGGAGGGGCGCAGGCTTAAAGCCGATATCCACAAAGAGCTGATGTTGTTCAAGGAGGGCGACAAGGTGGAGGTCGTCGTCTCGAAAAGCCTGCCCGAATACCGTGAGGGGGAAGACTACTGCGGCAAGGGCCACATGTTTTCTAAACGTGCAGAATCCAGGGAGAAGATTAAACTCCTCGTCTCGCTTGGAGGATTCCTCAACGTTATCGAGGTTCCAAGGAAAGAGGATGTTTTCGAGGTTATGGATGAGGTGTATCTTTGCATAAAGAGGGTCTAGGGGGCGCTGTTTTTAAGCTCCCATATATTACGGGAGGCTCTGTGCCCGGCAGGACGGCTCCTATATTGATACTTGTTTCTGGGGCTCTATTAGTCGTGGCAGGGATTGGTGGGCTCGACTACCTGGTGTTTATCTGGCCTCTGCTGGGAGCCCTGCTTCTAAGCGCAGGTATGGCTGGGCGCGAGGGCTCAAGGAAGGTTGAAACCATCAGCTACGTTGTAGCGGTCCCCCTAAACGCGGATGAGCAGGATGTTTCCGAGGATATAGCAAGGCTTGAAAAGTTCTCGGCCGAGCGCGGGAAGCACGGTGTTACGTACATGTTTGCAGGGGTTTTTAGGGGTGGAAAGAAGCACTGGTCCCTCCTGATCCAGGGATCGCCTGAACGTTTGCAGGAGGAAATGAGGGTGGTAGAGGCCCTCTCCGCCAGCTTAAAGGCGCTGAAGCTTAGGAAGAGTAGAGGCTTATCTGGACACATCTGGGTTAAGGTGCCTTTGGGCCCCGGGCGGGGCGTGGAGGGTGATACAACGTCCCTTATAGAGCCTCCGAGGGGCTTTGACAGGATTTATCCTTCTTCGAGACTGGACAGGCTTCCCGAACCCCAGATCCCGCTGGGCCGGGCTTTAAACGTGGAGGGTGCACCCCCGGTGGGGCTTATGCAGGACGATCTGTTCAAACACGTGGCGATAGTGGGCGCCACGGGGTCCGGGAAAACAACTACGGCTGCAACCCTGGCTAGGCGTTCGAGGGAGTTCGTGAGCGTAGTGGTGATAGACTGGCACAACGAGTATAGGAGGCTGGTCGATGCTGACATCGTGTATTCCCCCGGAGGACCGGGAAACCAGCTTCCATTAGACGTCCTAGACAGCAGGGGGATAGGCTCGCTGGACGCGACAGTGGATATGTTTGAGCAGGTTTTGGGCCTCACGCCGCCCCAGGCCTACGCCCTCTACAGGCTTCTGGAGGAGCACCCCAAGGTGAAATCACTGCAGGCGCTTGTGGCGTTGCTAGACGCCTCGCACAGCGAGGGGTACTGGGACAGAGAGATAAAACAGGCCCTCCTCCGGAGAATACATAGCTTCGTAAGAGGCCAGGCTAGGCAGCTCTTCAAACCAGTAGACTACAGCGTGTCGGAACGGTTCTTGGAGCACCGTCTCTCCGTGGTGGAAGTGGGGTGGATCGACAATGTCAGCCTTCGCCGCCTATATGTGACCGCGCTGCTGAAAACCCTCTTCGAGGAGGCGAAGAAGGGTCTACCGGCCAAGAATGGCTTATTGGTTGTCGTGGATGAGGCCCATAACGTTTTTGGCCGAGGCCAGGGGAGGCAGAGCTACGGGTTCACCGATAAACTGGTTGCAGAGGTGAGGAAATACCGGATAGGCCTAGTGCTGGTCTCCCAGTCGCCGAGCTCTCTCTCAGAGGAGGCCTTGAAGAACACTAATACAAAGGTGGTTCACACCATAAAATCTGGCCTGGATAAACGAGTAGTAACGTCATCGCTTGGGCTGAGAGGGGAGTACGAGGAGATACTGGCCTACTTGAACCCCGGTGAGGCCGTCCTCCAAGCACCCAGCCTTCCCGAACCCCTAATCGTCAAGATTGAACCCTGAAAGGTGTGCATGAAGAACCCTGGACCAGGACGTCGAGGACCTCAGGGCCTAGTAGGTCTATCCAATCCACAGCTTCGCACTCCCCGTTGTTCAGTATCAATAGTATTTTCTCCGCAACCTCCTCAGCGCTCATGCCGGAGACATCGACATCGCACACCTTTTCTCTAAAAGCTGAGCGGGCTTCGGCGCTACACACCCCCACTATCTCTGCCTCAACGTTTTCGCGTATCTTCTCCTTAGGCCACCCACGGGCTTCAAGGCGCTTCCAGAGGAGGCAGGGGTTTAGTCTAAGCACGAATACGGCATCCACGAGCTCGGGAGGCAGGAGTTCGCTGTAGTGTGTATCGATTATCACCGTCCCGCCGATCCGGGGGATCCTGTGTTTGAGGTATTCTACCAGTCTTCCTGCATCGACGATGAGCGTTCCGCCCCGGGTCTCGTCGCGGTCAGTCCACAACCGCTCTTCCTCCACGATCCTTGAAAGTTCTAGATGCACGCCTCGGAGACGGTGTGCGAGAATCCTCGCTACACTCGTCTTGCCTGTGCCTGGTGTGCCGCTAATAACTATTACACGCCTCAAAAACATCATCCGTGAAATAGTGGTGTTTTATGCAAAAAAGCTTGGTCTAGGGTGGGGCGTTACTCCTCCTCTTTCTCCTCGCCGCCCTTGCCCTTCTCCTCCTCTTCCTTACCCATCTTGGTGGCAGCGATGAGGTCGTCTATCCTGAGTATGAGCGTGGCTGCCTCGGTTCCAGCCTTGATGGCGTTGGCCTTAACGCTGGCAGGCTCCAGCACACCGAGCTTTACCATGTCCTCTATGTCGCCACTGAGAACGTTGATGCCGTGCCACAGACCCTCAGGCTTAGCGTGTGCTGCCCTTAGCTTCATTATTATCTCTACGGGGTCTAGGCCTGCGTTCTCGGCAAGGGCCATGGGTAGGTTTTCGAGGGCCTTGGCAAACGCCTCTACAGCCAGCTGCTCCTTGCCGCCCAGCTTGGGCGCCACTTCTCTCAGGTATCTGGCCAGCTCGATCTCCACAGCGCCTCCGCCGCCGATGACCTTACCCTCCCTTATGGCGTCGGCAACTGAGCTTAGAGCGTCGTGGACCGCGCGCTCAGCCTCGTCAACCAGCCTCTCGAGGCCCGCCCTCAGCAGTATGGTGACGGATCTGGGGTTCTTGCAGCCCTCCACGAACACCATCTTCTCGTCTCCAACCTTCCTCTCCTCGACCAGCTCGGCTTCGCCCAGGTCGCTGGAGGTTAGGTCCTCTATGTTGGTGACTATCCTGGCGCCGGTGGCCCTGGCCAGCTTCTCCATGTCGCTCCTCTTAACCCTCCTTACGGCGAGGATGCCGTTCTTGGCCAGGAAGTGCTGGGCAACATCATCAATACCCTTCTGGCAGAACACGACGTTGGCGCCAGCCTCCTTTATCTTCTCCACCATCCTCTTCAGAATCTCCTCCTCTTCTTCCAGGAACTTCTTCATCTGTGTCGGGTCGGAGATCCTGATCTCGGCGTCTATCTCGGGCTTCTCGACCTCTAGGGGTGCGTCGATGAGGGCTATCTTGGCGTTCTCAACCCTCCTAGGCATGCCGGGGTGGACAACCTCCTTGTCGATCACTATTCCGTAGATGAGCTTGGAGTCCAGAAGGCTACCACCATGCTTCTTGATTATCTGGATCGTGTCGAGGTCGATGTACCACCTGTCGCCCCTCTTCTCGGCCACCTGCTTGACTGCCTTCACCGCCATCTCGGCTAGGTACTCTCTAGCGCCGTGGACGGCCTTGCTGGTGAGTGAGGTCTGGGCAATCTTCTTGAGCGCCTCCTCGTCGTTTATGTCGAGGTCTTCGGCGATCTCGTAGATCTTCTTGATAGACTCCTCCATGGCCTTCTTGTAGCCGCTGACTATAAGCGTGGGATGGATGTTTCTCTCGAGGAGCTCCTCGGCGTGCTTGAGGAGCTCGCCAGCAAATATCACGGCGGTCTTGGTGCCGTCACCCACCTCCTCGTCCTGCCCCTTAGCTATCTGTACCAGCATCTTGGCGGCAGGGTGCTGTACGTCCATCTTGTCAAGAATCGTTGCACCGTCGTTGGTTATGGTGACGTCGCCTAGGCTGTCAACCAACATCTTGTCCATGCCCTTGGGGCCATAGGTGGTTCTGAGGGTCTCGGCAATGGCCCTTACAGCCATTATGTTGGTCCTTAGTGCATCCCTACCTGCGGTCCTCTGGGTGCCCTCCTTCAGTATTAGTACGGGTATACCCGTTGGTTCTATGGTCATAGCCAATCACCTCTTGTTCAGCTCGACAAGCCGAGAGGCATATGAAAAACGCTTCTATATATACTTTTCTCAAAAGGTTCGGGCGCCCTCAAAGCCCTCCTAAACCGTTATATAGGGGTCCTCCCCGAACCCTCTAGGGGTGCAGTGGAGTGGGGAAGGTAAGGACCTCGCTGGTGAAGCGGACGGCAAGGAAGCTGC
>JALURJ010000281.1 GCA_027016915.1 Desulfurococcales archaeon
GGCTCCCACCCTATGAGCTTTACAAGAAGGGCTTGGTAAGGGGGTTCCAGATCCCCCGCCTATGGAGGCGCATGGCCGTCATAGAGAACACCACTACAGCCATGAGGGTGAGCGTGGGAGAGACTCCGGGGCAGGCTCTGTTGAAGAGGCGTGCTTGGATTGGATGGGAGCGGGGGATCCTCGGGAAACTCCACAGGATGCTGGAGAACCTAAACATACTACATGTGAGCCTTCACACCACCGACTCGGTAAGCGGCGGTCAGATGAAGCTCACAGATATAAGCCGAGCCCTCGCAGGCGAAGCCCGAATACTACTGCTGGACGAGCCCACGGCAGGCGTGGCCCCCAGGCTGGCCGGGGATATTTTCAAACACCTTGACAGGCTGAACAAGGAGTTCGGCCTAACAATCTTCGTGATAGAGCATAGGCTTGAGGTTTTATTTGAACATGTTGAGAGGGTCATAGTTATGCATGAAGGCAGGATCCTTGTAGAGGGTACGCCGGACCAAGTAGCTAATGATCCAAGAGTGCTAGAAGCATATCTGGGTGGGTAGCCGTGGCCGTGCTGCTTGCTGAGAACATATATGGTGGGTATGGGGACAGCGTAGTTATACAAGACGTCAGCATAAGGCTTGAAAAGGGAGAAATAGTGGCACTTGTAGGGCCTAACGGCTCCGGAAAGTCTACCCTCATAAAAACTATCTACGGTGTTGCGAGGCTATTCAAGGGCAAAGTGCTCTTTGAAGGGCGGGATGTCACGGGGCTGCCCCCTGAGGTTAAGACTAGGATCGGTATGAGCTACGTCCCCCAAACCTACAATATATTCCCAGACCTCACGGTCCAGGAGAACCTCGAGATGGGTGCCTACATTATAGACGACCCGGCCAAGATCGCTGATAGAATGGAACTAGTTTTCAGCATCTTCCCGGACCTTAAGGTTTTCAGAGAAAAGCTTGCAGGCGAACTCAGCGGGGGGCAGAGGCAGATGCTTGCAGTGGCGAGGGCTCTCATGACAGAGCCTAAAGTCATGTTCCTCGACGAGCCGACTGCAGGACTGGCGCCGAAAATAGCGATAGGCCTGCTTAAAACGCTGATCAGGATAAGGGAGGAGACCAACATACCAATGCTCCTCGTCGAGCAGCATGCTAGGAGGGCCCTACAGCTGGCTGACAGGGGCTATGTGCTGGTCTCCGGCCGCATAGCCGTTGAAGGCAGGGGTGACGAGATTCTCTCAAGGAAGGATCTTCAGGAGCTATTCCTGGGCATCCAGAAGAGGTGATGAGGGTGGTCCCTACACTAGTATATACTGTTTTTAGGGCAGTGCTGGACGGCCTTCTGGAGGGAAGCCTCTACGCGCTCATGGGCTTCGGCCTGACCATAGTTTTCCGTGTAACAAGGGTTGCAAATTTCGCCCACGCAGAATACGTTACCTACGGCGCCTATGCCGCCTATGTTGCAATGGTTGCCTGGGGACTGGGCCTGATACCATCAGCCATAGTAGCGGCCCTCGCAGTGGCTGCCGTAGCGCTGGCCAGCGACGAACTAGTCTTTAAGCCGCTTTGGCGCAGGGGGTCGACGCCGCTGCACTTCCTTGTAGCCTCCATAGGTGTAGGTCTGGTGCTCAGATTCAGCCTTCAGGCGGTCGCAGCAGCCGTACCAGGCTACCTGAACATCAGGCTGCCGAGGTTTCCTCCAACCCTTACCGTGGTGGGTGGTAAAGTTGCTATTAACGTGGTTCATGCCGCCGCACCGCTACTTGCGTTGAGCACTACTGTAGCCCTACACATATTGTTCACAAAGACCAAGCTGGGCAAAGCTATGAGGGCTACAGCATCTAACCCGACATTGGCCAGGATCTCGGGGATCAACGTGATCATGGTAAGGAGGGTTACCTGGATCATCGGCGGCCTTCTGGCAGGCCTCTCAGGCTTCATAATATCCTACTATATACAGGCAAACCCGGAGGTTGGGTGGAACTTCCTGCTCTGGATGTTCGCGGCTGCTATAGCCGGAGGCTTCACCTTTTATGGAACCATACTGGCAGGCCTGATACTTGGCATTGTCGGCCAGGTAGCCATCATACTTGCAGGCTACTATGCTGGGATAACAACAGCATACAAGCCAGCTATAGCTCTGGTAATAATGGTCCTCGTGCTCCTCTTCCGCCCCGAGGGCATAATCAGGATACAAAGTCTGGGATTAAGAAGGAGGGCGTAAAGCCATGCCTGACCTACTCTCACTGCTCAAGGACCCGCTCTTCATAGACATAGTCGTCATATTTGGGGTCTACATGATACTCTCGCTGAGCTTCAACATAGAGTATGGCTTCACCGGCATACCAAACCTGGGTAAGGTCCTGTTCTACGCCATTGGCGCATATGTTGCTGGAGTCATTGCTGCGTGGATCGCTTTAAGGATAGCGGCTTTCACCCCCAAGACCCCGGCGGAGGGGCCAGCCTACTGTGCCTACGGCGCCCCCCAGACGATTACCGAGGTTTTCAAAACCAACCCTGAGTTCGCTATAGGGGTCTTTCTCCTAAGCCTTATTATAGGGGCCGCTGCAGGGGCGGTGCTCGGTGTGCTGGCAAGCTATCCAGCCCTCAGGCTTAGGGAGGATTTCCTAGCAATAACCCTTCTAGCCTTCTCGGAGATTGGGAGACTCATAACGAGGACCGAATGGTGGCCCGTCTGCGCCCACTACGGTATCCGCGGCATAGCGACGCCCTTCGCGTGGCTTGGAGAGTATAGCCGTACCATCTACATGTTTCTAGTGCTGGTTATGGCCGCCCTGATGTACCTGCTGGCCGAGAAGCTGGTCAACAGTCCATGGGGCAGGGCCATGAAAGCGGTGAGAGACGACGAGCTGGCCGCCGAAGTCTACGGCAAGAACCCGGCCAGGGTGAGGGCCCAGGCCATGGCAGTGGGTTCTGCCATGGCCGCTGTAGCCGGAACGCTCTACGCTTTTTACCTTGGATCGATAATGCCCGACGACTTCATGCCGATAGTCACGTTCCTAGCCATAGCCATGGTGATGCTGGGAGGCACTGCCAACAATAGAGGCGTGGTGGTCGGCGTGGCCGTGCTGGTGTTAGTGGACAGGCTTTTCAACGCCTCGGTGCTGGAGAGGAAGTTCGGCATACCGCTGCCCGACTATCTCGCCAACTCTATCGCCTACCTGAAATACGTGGTCATAGGCATGGTGATTATACTAATACTGATATTTGGTCCGCAAGGCCTTATACCGGAGAAGCCTCTGAAGACGCCAGTAGTGGAGGAGACCAAGAAGAGGCTGAAAATGCTTGCCAGGAAAGAGAGCTAAGAGTTTTTCTCCTCAGCTCTAAGCCTGGAAACCCTAATATCCCTCCCCTTCACAACCTCTGTCTCCATGGAGCCGCACTTCGGACATTTAAACAACCTGGTCACAGCCTCAGGGTACAGGTGTAGGGCAAGCCTGGATGCCTCGTCCAGCCCTTCCACAGCCTCCCGCTTCACACTCCATTCAGCCTTACACTTGTTGCATCTAAGCATAGGCTCCACTACTCTGAAAATGACCTTAGCCCCCTCCAGCAGGGTGCCCTGGGACATAACCTCTAAGGCGAAGCGTAGAGACTCGAGGTCGACAAGGGAGAGGAGGCCAACTTCTACCTCCACCTCCAAAACGTTGCCTAACCCCTCACGGCTGGCGGCTTCCTCAACAATGGAAATTATCCCAGCTGCTATGCTGGTTTCATGCATCACTGACACCGGGCCTCTCTAGATCCTCGGCCTTCAGCATCGAGATGATCTCGTTCCAGGTCCTAATGGACTCTACAGCCTCATCGGGATCCACTGTGGCTATAATAGTGCCAGCGTGAACGACTACATAGTCGCCCACCCTAACCGGAGTGAAGCTGGCGTCAACCTCCCTCAACACCCCTCCTCCGAAGTCCACTACGGCTATCTTGCCACCCTCCTTGAGTTCCACGACCTGCGCCGGAACTCCTAGGCACATCCTTGTCACCCACCAGGCCATCGAATAATATCATGCCGATGTAGGTAAAAAGATGTGTCTTAACAGATCCGGGGCACCAGCTCGCCGCTAGGGGGCTCAAGTATTCTGAGCCCGCCCGTCCTGGTTCTCAGGAGAACCACGCCTTTGTGCCGCTCACCCTTATACACTTCGCCGATAATCTCGGCATCCTGGAATCCTAGGGTCCGCACATACTCCAGCACTTCCTCCGCAGACTCGGGAGCTACGCCCAGTAAGGCCACCCCCTCGCAGGCAAGGCTCAGCGGGTCTATGCCAAGCATCTCAGAGTACGCCCTTACAGGCTCTCGCAGCGGGACCCGTTTCTCATCAACAACGACTACCGTGCCGGTCTTGGAGGCCCAGTCGTTCAGCGCCATGGCCAGGCCCCCGCGCGTGGGATCCTGCGCTGCATGTATATGCTCCCCATACCTCTCGACGAGCGGCAACATGAGCCCGGTGAGAGGTCGGCAGTCGCTCTGCAGGCCTTCAGCCTCCGCACCTATACCGTGCTGGAGGGCCATTATGGTGGCGCCATGCTCCCCCACAGGGCCTGTCACGATGATCTTGTCGCCTGGCCTGAGGCCTACATCTACTATAGGTCTCTCGGCAACCCCTATACCAACAGTCGTGATCACTATCTTGTCTAGCTGGCCTTGAGGCATAACCTTAAGGTCCCCGCCTATCAGTGCAACCCCCTCTTCCCGTAGCACGGCAAGCATGGAATCCATTATCTTCTCTAGATCCTCCAGGGGAAAACCCTCCTCCACGACTATGGAGTCCATGAGGGCTACAGGTCTGGCACCCATCATCGCTATATCGTTTATGGAGCCTGTGGCTGCCAGCTTGCCGATATCGCCGCCTGGGAAAAATATGGGGTTAACGGTGTAGGAGTCCACCGATAACACCAAGTGCCGCCCATCCGGCAGCGGAATGGTTGCCCCGTCGTCTAGCACGTCGGTGCCGTAGCCCCCCAGAGCCCTCTTCATGCTCTCCGCAAGCTTAGACAGGAGCATGTGCTGGAGAAGCTCGCCCGTTTCTCTGCCGCCAGCACCATGGGCAAGGAGCACGCTCCCGCCTAAGCTAGGTCTCCACCTCACCCCTCATCACCCATGAGGGCCCTGTAGAGCTTATCTACACCTTCACCCGTCCGAGCGCTAGTCCTAACTATAGGTGCCCTGGGATTCAGGCCACGCGCATCACGCTCCATCCTATCCACATCCACCTCTACGGCATCTGCAAGATCTACTTTATTGATCACTATGACGTCGGCTAGCCGCGTGGTTATAGGGTGTTTCAGGAACTTATCCTCCCCCTCGGTGACACTTACCACGAGCACCCTTCTATGGGCACCTAGGGGGAAGTCAGCGGGGCAGATCAGGTTTCCCACGTTCTCTATAAATAACAGCTCTAGTTTCTCCAGATCCAGGCTTTCAATAGCCTGGTATATGTGGGGAACCTCCAGGTGGCATATACCGCCTGTGTTGATCTGGACGTTCTGAACCCCATGCCTGGCAATCCTCTCAGCGTCGAGACGGGTAGCCACATCTCCACCTATATACCCAATGCTCACGCCACTATATCCCTCCCCCAGTGCCATAGAAATCAGGCGTTCTATTAGGGAGGTTTTCCCCGAGCCAGGACTACCTAGGAACTCGTATGCCTTAACGCTATAAGCGTTTAGAAGTTCCCTGAGCTGTTTAGCCAGTTTAAGGTTTGCCTCTATGACAGATCTGCCGACCTTGATCTCAATGGTTCTAACCATAAGTTCCATGCCCAGTTGTAATTATCCTTAGGTTCCCCGTTAAAAGAGGTACCCTAGCCATACTTAGCGTATTATGCCTGCGGGCAAGTTTGTGTCGCTATATCATTTAGCTATCTAGATTCTATTATCCTGATACGAGGTCTTAGCCTTACAGGGCTGATCGCAAATAGTGGCATGAAATGGCATCCGAAGCTGATACGTCTCAGCACCATGACATCTTTTACTGCTCTCAGCATGGCATGATATGTTGATGTAAGCCAACATATTAAGCTGGGAAGACATGTTACTTCCCCGGGACCTTTGTGAAGGCTTTGGAGAGGATCTCGAAACTGTACCGTGGCAGCGAGATTGCTGGAAGGGTTGTCGAGGCCATTCATGGCATCGCAAGCAGGATCGCTAGAAGGGAGGGTAAGGACTCCGTTGTTAAGATAATGGATTTCTGCGGCACTCATGAGTGGACCATCACCCACTTCGGGCTGAGAAGCCTCATGCCTGGCAACGTTGAGCTGGTGGCTGGCCCGGGGTGCCCTGTCTGCATAACCCCGGCATACTACGTTGATGTCGCCATAAAGCTCGCTATGGATGGTGTCAAGGTGTTCACCTATGGTGACGCTTATAGGCTACCAGGCTCGGCTCGGAGAGGCGCTGGTGTGAGGACACTGGCGGAGGCCAAGAGTAGGGGTGGGAGTGTCGAGGTGGTGTACAGCATGCTGGACGCCGTGCGGAGGGCTAAGGAGTGGGGCGGGGAATCAGTATTTCTTGCCGTAGGCTTCGAAACCACAGCACCTGCAACGGCGTCTCCCGTAGTTCAGGGCAAGATCCCCGACAAAATGACTATAATCAATGTGCATCGCTTAACACCGCCCATAGCTAGATATGTGTTTGAGAATATTCCTGAGATACCGCTGAGGGGCGTGATAGCGCCGGGCCACGTATCAACGATCACGGGGGCCAAGGCGTGGAAATTCATACCTGAGGAGTACGGGATCCCCACAGTGGTTGCCGGCTTCGAACCCCTAGACGTTCTTCTAGCCATACTCGAGATCCTGAAACAGGTCTACGAGGATAAGCCCAGGCTGGTCAACGAGTACACAAGGACCGTGACGTGGGAGGGCAACCGCAGGGCGCAGCAGCTTATATCGGAGTGCTGCGACGTCGTGGAAGCCGCGTGGAGGGGGATAGGCTTCGTTCCCCGCAGCGGCCTCGCCTTCAAGGACAAGTACAGCCGTCTCGACGCTCTCAAGCAGTACGGGATACCCGAACTCACACCTGAGGAGTGGAGCTACGACCTACCGCCGGGGTGCAGGTGCGCCGACGTGACCCTCGGCAAGGCGAAGCCCACCGACTGCCCCATGTTCATGCGGGCATGCACCCCTGCCAACCCTTACGGGCCCTGCATGGTGAGCATGGAGGGTACCTGCTCCGTCTGGGCCAGGTTCGGCGGTGCAGGGCTGGCCGAGGAGATAGCTAAGGACATAGGGCTTCAGCCCTAGTCCAGAATGAGGCGTAGCGCCAGCGGAGAATATGTCAGGGTCCCGGTGATCCTGTTGGCCCAAACAGGTTTAACCCCATCCACATCGACAACATAGTCGTTTGTCGGGTAGCAGAAGAGGAGCCGGGCTCTTGCCAAGACTCCCTCCGAGAACTCCAACCCAGCCTCCTCAAGGGCCCGTCTGAGGAGCGTGTCCGGCTCAAAGCCCTTAGGAACTTCTTCGGCTTCCCTGAGGTGGCCTTCCTTCACGGATTCTATCCTCATAATCCAAACATCTGCCTCCGCCGCGGAGAGGAGTTCCGCTGTGCTGGAAAGGTAGCCTGGCAGAAACTCTATACGGGGCTCCACTCTTCCATCCGAGTGCACAAGGGCCACATCCCCCCTGTCTATGCCGAGGAGCGAGAGGGCAACCCAGTATCCCGGCGGCTCCTCGGAGATCCTGGCGGTTACCCTAAAAATCCTCGACACACCCCTGACACGCAGCATCAGCGTTCTCCTGTCAATGCGGTACGGCTCTACAGGTATCCCAAACTTGGCTGCCTCCACAAGGGCATGGTGGGCTACCCCGCTTATTCCCCCACCCACAATCCTCTCCACCTCCTCCACTAGGCGTAGCTCGATCTCCTCCAAGCCCCTCCCCACGGCCTCCAGCCATGCACGCTGTGTATTAATTTCCCAGGCTACATATAGTTGAAGGGGGTGCTAAACTTGTCGCAAAACATGGATGTGCTGCGCAGAAGTGTACGTGAGTTCGCGGAGGTCGAGGTTAAACCCTTGGCGAAGAAGATCGACGAAGAAAACGTTATGCCTGAAAGCCTCCTCCGACGGGCTGCCGAGATGGGCTTCTTCGCCCTCCGTGTCCCCGAGAAGTATGGGGGTCCTGGGCTCAGCCTGCCGGAAAGCGTAGTTGTAGTGGAGGAGTTGTCTAGGGCTAGCAGCGCCCTCGGCGTGATCTCGGCGGTCAGCGGAAGTACAGCCGTCTACCCGATCCTGGCTTATGGTAGTGAGGAGCTTAGGGAGAAGTATCTAGGCATCCTGGCTAAGGGAGGGATAGCTGCCTTCGCCCTAACGGAGCCCTGCTGCGGCACCGACGCAGCAGCCATAACCACTAGGGCCGTCAAGGAGGGCGACGACTACGTGGTGACTGGGGAGAAAATCTTCATAACGGGAGCCTCCTACGCGGACTTCTTCCTTACAGCTGTGAGGACCGGGAGGCTTGAGGATAGGCATAGAGGCATATCGCTCCTAGTGGTCGAGAAGGGGCCCTGCATCGAGATCTCGAAGCTCGAGATGATGGGCTACCGTGGAAGCGGCACCTCGGCTGTAAGGTTCAACGAGTGCAGGGTTCCAGCCGACAACCTGGTCGGCGAGGAGAACAGGGGGTTCAAGTACCTCATGATGGCGCTCAATGAGGGCAGAATAGTGGCCTCAGCCACAGGTCTGGGGATCATGAAGGCCGCCTTCGAGGAGGCCCTAAACTACTCCCAGGAGAGGACCAGTATGGGGAAACCCATAATAGAACACCAGATGGTCCAGTACATGATCGCCGAGATGGCCGTACTCTTAGAAGCTACCCGGCTGCTGATCTACGAGGCTGCACGGCGCTTCGAGGAAGGGGACCCCGAGATCCCGAGATACTCCAGCATGGCCAAGCTCCACACCGCCAAGGCGAGCGTGGAGCTGGTCCGCATGGCAATGCAGGTTCTGGGAGGAATAGGGTACAGCAAGGACAGCGTTGTCGAAAGACTATACAGGGACGCCAAGATGCTGGAGATAGGCGACGGCACCAACGAGGCCCAGAGAATAGTGATAGTGAAATCGTTGCTGGGAAGGGTGAGGGCGGCCTGAACGTTTCCTAGCAGCGTGGGGAGGCGCCGGTGAGGCTACTATACGCGGTCTCATCCGTAGGTCTGGGCCATGTAGCTAGGTCAAGGGCTATCGCCGAGGCGTTGAAAAGGATAAACCCATCTGTAACGGTGGATTTCTTGGCACCGCCCCCAACCAACACTTACCTGGAGGCCTGGGGCTGGAAGCCCCACCCCGTCTCCACGATGCTAGAACCATTATCACCCATAGTTGAGGAATTCTACGAGAAAACCGGCAGGGCACGCATAAGCCTTCGCATGGCCTTAAGGGAGCACAAAGTTGTGCTTAGAAACGCTAGGCTCGTTGAGGAGCAAATGGATTTCGAGTTTTACGACGGTGCTGTACTCGACGAGTCCTGGGAGCTCCTCGAATCCCCAAAGCTTCTAAAGTCCAGCATAACGAAAATCCACCTGGCCGACTTCCTGACGTATCCCTACAAGCCCAGCCACCTACCCGTAGCCCTGGTTGTCAACAGATTCCTTAAGCGCAGGCTTGAAAGAATGGACCTATGCATCTTCGTTGGTTTTCCCGAAAAACTGTCTGGCAGGTGGCTTCCCCTATTTGGGGAAAAACTGTCCGACTGGGCTAGAAGAAAAGCCCGTATTGTTGGGCCGGTGCCCCCGATCCTCCGCGAAGAACTTCTGCCCCGCCACAAGGCGAGAAGCATGCTTGGCATAGACGAAGCCTCCTTCACCCTGCTGGTCTCCCTTGGAGGGACAAAGGCTGGGCGCGAAATAATAGGTTTAGCGCTCCGCGGCGCAGCTGAACTCTCCAAGAGGCTTGGAGAGAAAATAATAGTAGTTCTAGCCCCGGGGGCTTCCTTGGAGCCCCACGTTGCTAGGATGGAGTGTGTGCGAACCATAATACTTCGAGGCCTCCAACGCTACGTTGTTCCGAGGCTACTGAAAGCGTTCGACTCATCCGTGACGCTGGCCGGGCTATCCACAATCACCGGGCTGGCAGCTGCCGGCGTCCCCGGAGTGCTGGTACCGCTGCCGGGACACTTCGAGCAGGAGGAGAACGCTGCTCTGGCTGTGAAGAGGTGGAGGTTGTTTAGGAGGCTGAGGCCCCAGGACCTCAACCCGGCGAAACTCGCTTCATACATTATTGAGGCTTCACGGTCTAAGCCTTCCCAAGTCAGTGATGGGCTCTTTAACAATCTCGAAGAGGCCGCAGCAGCCATAAGCGAGGCCCTGAAGCAAGGCTCCGAAGGCAAACAACCAAAATATCTCCAGGACAATGATACACCGTAACAGCTGGTGAGTGGCTCTTGCCTTCGCTAAGAATAACTGTGGTAGGCATAGTGCAGGGCGTGGGGTTCAGGCCCTTCGTCTATAGGGCCGCCATTATGAGTGGCGTGAAGGGATATGTTAGGAATATGGGTGGGAGTGAGGTCGAGATACGCGTCGAAGGTTCCCGGGAGCACGTGGCGAGATTTATGCAGCTCTTCTTCGAGATGCTGCCTCCGCCAGCGAGGCTTGAAGAGGTTGAGGTGGTGGAGGAGCCTCTGGAGGGCTTCGAGAAATTCTCCATCCTGCCCAGTGCCAAGATCCTGGGCAAGAGGTCCATGATACCGCCCGACATAGGGATCTGCCCCAACTGCCTCAAGGAAGTCCTCGACCCCAAGTCCAGGTGGTACAAGTATCCCTTCAATAGCTGCGCCTGGTGCGGCCCGCGGTTCTCCATGATGTACAGGGTCCCATACGATAGGGAGAACACAGCTATGAATGATTTCCCCCTATGCCCCGACTGCAGAGGCGATTATGAGGACCCGTGGAACACCCGGAGATTCCACGCACAGGGTATAAGCTGCCCCCGCTGCGGCCCCACCCTCTGGCTCGCCTATAGGAACGGTGAGAAGCTGGAGGTCAGAGATCCTCTCAGGGAGACTGCCAGGCTCCTGGATGAGGGGAACATCGTGGCTATTAAGGGGCTTGGAGGCTTCCACATAGCCGCGCTGGCGACAGACGACGAGGTGGTATCTAGACTGAGGGAGCGGAAAAGGAGGCCATCCAAACCCTTCGCACTCATGGCTCTAGACTCCCGGGTGGTGGAGAAAATAGCCCTGCTTCCACCCGCTGCCCGCAGGCTCCTCGAGTCGCCGGAAAAACCCATAGTGCTCCTCCCTTTAAGGGAGGACTCGCCGGTCTCGCCCCTCGTGGCTCCGGGGCTCGATACTGTGGGTGTGATGCTTCCCTACACGGCGCTCCACTACATGGTCCTCCGAGACACTAGGGATAAGTTCTTGATAATGACCAGCGGGAATAAACGCGGCAAACCTATGTGCATAGATGAAGAGTGTGCCTACAGGGAGCTGGCGGGTTTCGTCGACTATTTCTTGCTGCATAACAGGAGGATAGTTAACAGGGTCGATGACAGCGTGGTCAGGCTCACTGCAGGCGAACCCACCTTCCTCAGAAGGGGGAGGGGCTACGCGCCCGTCTGGATAAGGGTACCGCTGAGATTCAGCCGTCCCGTGGTGGCTTTCGGCGCCGAGCTCCAAACGGCTGGCGCCGTGGCGTTTGAGGATAAGGTTGTGCTAACCCAGTACATAGGAGATGCCGACGACTATGACGTGCTTGAAGACCTTGACAGGTACTTGGAGTTCTTCGTGAAGACCTACAACATAGACCCGTCAAGCGCCGTCCTTGTGGTGGACAAGCACCCCAACTATGCCTCCAGAAGGCTGGGCGAAGGCTGGGCGGAGAAGCATGGAGCCACATTAGTGGAGGTGCAACACCACCATGCCCACGCCGTCTCGGTCATGGCGGACCACAAATTGCTGCCCGGAGAAGGGGTTGTAGCCATAACCATTGACGGTATGGGCTACGGTGATGACGGCATGATCTGGGGTGGTGAGGTGCTGGAGGTCGAAGACGGGAGGTACAGGAGGATAGGCCACCTCAGATACCAGGCACAGCCCGGGGGTGATGTAGCAACCAGGTACCCGGTCAGGATGTTGGTAGGAATACTATCCACCTTTATGGAGGAGTCTGAAATACTATCCCTCTTACGCTCGAAAGGCCTGCTGGACGGGCTTAGGTGGGGCGAGAAGGAGGCAAGGATAGCATTTCTCCAGGCATCCGAGGGCCGCTCCCCCCTAACCTCCAGCACAGGCAGGATCCTCGATGCTGCTGCGGCACTGTTGAAGGTGTGTCTTGAGAGAACCTATGAGGGTGAGCCAGCCATGAAGCTTGAGGCATATGCCAGGGGCGGAAGCTTAGTCGACGGTGTGGAAGCCCCGCTCAGAGTAGAGGGCGGCACATTCATCGTTGACACTTCAAGGCTCTTCGAAAGCCTGCTAGAACACATCGATGCTGATCCTAGAAGCCTCGCCTATACGGTGCACTGCAGGCTTGGCGAGGCCTTGGGCGAGATAGCCTATACCTCCAAGCATGCTAGGAGGAGAGGAGTGGTCTACCTGTCAGGAGGTGCCGCTGTCAACGATCATATCGTAGCCGCTATTAGGGACACACTATCCGCTAGGGGCGTCCAGGTCAAGCTGCCGCGCCGCGTCCCTCCGGGCGATGGGGGGATAGCGCTGGGCCAGGCTGTGATCGCAGCACTAGTCGAGGACGAGTCCTGAGATCCGTTGCATTTTCTCCTCTACACAGTCTTTCGGGATGGTGTAGTTTCCCAGTCCCAGCTTTGCAAGCAGATTGTCAAGCATTTCTAGAACTCTACCTGTAGCCTTCTTCACAGGCTCTGAAACAGGCTTGCCGAATTCTAGGCTCTCAGGCACAACCCCGATGATGTAGGCAGTCCCCCTATACTGCCCGGCAGCGTAGAGGAGAGCTATGAGATGGGCCGGTGAGACTGAATGATTATCGGTCTCGCGGGAAAACATGTAGGCGTACTCGGCGACACCAGCCTTGGAGGGATCTATCTCGAGAATCCCAACACTCCCTGGCCCCTCCTCCACGAGTCCGCGCTCAACTATATCGATAAAAACTATCACATCATATCCCGCAAGGTATCCAAGCATGCCG
The DNA here is from genome assembly GCA_027016915.1 of Desulfurococcales archaeon. Lineage (GTDB taxonomy): Archaea > Thermoproteota > Thermoprotei_A > Sulfolobales > WAQK01 > WAQK01. Next base: position 13,119 of record JALURJ010000281.1, read on the forward strand.
AGGCCTAAGTGGGCGCCGTGGAAAACGTCGAAGCCAGAAGCCCCACACTCCTCCAGGAACTGGGCTAAGAGGTCTCCGTATCCATCGTCTCCGTACATCCTGTTTCCCAGGCCCACGACCAGAACCCTCAAGCCTTGACCCCGGCTTCCCTCAGAACCACCTCTTCCAGGCCTTCGCATAGCTTCTCGCCTGGCTCACACTCTACTAATACAACTTCGCGGGGCCAGTGGGTCAGAAAACTGGTTATGCCGTCGAGGAGCAAGTCTACGCTTACCCACCCATCAAGACTCGGCCTAATATCCTCGAGGGCCTGGAAAGCCTCGGTTTTCCGCCTAAGGTCCCTCCTCGACACATAGATCCCGGGGCTCCTGCCCTTGCGCTCCACCGACACTACTACCAGTCTTGACGGGGTATACTTGTTAATTAGGTCAGCTACAGTTACCACGTTAGTGTAAAAGTCCTCCACCACAATGTTCTCAGACAGCCCCCGTGTCCTTAGCTTCTCGTAGAGCTCCAAAACCTGTTGGCCAGCATCGTCGAACGGGCTGGCTACGAACCCTATCATGACACGCCTTCCGGCCTCTAGGTTTACCCCCAACACCCGGCTTAAAGCCTCGGCAAAATCCTTGTCGGCCAGCTTCTCGGGATCGCCCCCTAAGGCTCTTATCACCTCAGCCTTCAATGCTTCAGGATCCTGCTGCTTAGCGTTTAGCTCATAGAGTTTCTGTAGAAGAAAATTCTCATCCACTCCGAGCATTTCAGCAAGCCCACGTCTTACCTCTCGGTCAACCTCCTTACCCAACCTCGCCAGCATCCCCAACAGTCTCGCCAGTTCCTTCACTATGTCTGCCTTGCTACTCATGATGCATTGTGCCCTCTCTCTGTGAACAGTTTCCCAAAACTCTGTTTTAAATATATGTAGACTAGCTTCGTATGCCAAGATATTTTATATGTTTACAGTCATATCTATTATATTCTTTTTTATCAAATTTTATCTGAGATTATGAATTATGGTGAATGTTTACGGTGTTTAAATGAGATAAGTATTTATCTATACTCACTTAATTATCAATACAAAAGAATGCTGAGAGTGGGAACTATGAGTTTCCTCAAGGAGCTTAAAATATCTAGAAGAGACTTCCTGAAACTCAGCGGCAGTGCAGCGTTCTTCGCCTCCCTTGACTGGCGCAGCATCATTAAGACCGCCATGGCGCAGGTGCAGCAGGGCCTGATAAACATAGTGTGGTTTGAGGCTCAGGACTGCGCCGGCAACACGACGGCTTTGCTTGAGGCAACGGATCCTGACCTCCTCGACGTTTTAGGCGGCAAGTTCCACCTCGTGGGCCCCGGCGCGGTGAAGCTGCTGTTCCATGAAACCGTTATGGCCAGCTGGGGCACAGATACCCCGGCGTGGATAAAGGAGCTCAGAGACAATCCCGAGAAGCTTAAGGCTCTTCTTGAAAGCCTAGACCCAGAAGACCCCCTGAGGAGGACGCTGGAGGGCTACATGGCATTAGGCTACAATCCCGGCCTCCTTCTGACAAGCCCCATAGACATACTGAAGCTTGCTGAGCAGGGGGCACTTAATCCCTTCGTGCTTGTACTAGAGGGTAGCGTGCCCATAGATGAGAAGGCGGGAGGTCCGCCGGGCTCAGACGAGTTCTGCTACATAGGCGAAGAGGGCGGCAAGGTTATATCGTGTGCCGAGTGGATGCGCCGTATCATACCCCAGGCAGCCGCCGTGGTTACCGTGGGTAACTGTGCCAGTTATGGTGGCCTGGTTTCCAACAGGATCCTTGAGGCCCCCAACGAGGAGATTAAGAGCATGGTGGAGAGCTGGTCGGCTAAGGGCTGGAGCCCCAGCCCCACTGGCGCTGTAGGATTCTTCGACGACCCAATCAGGGGGTTCAAGGGCCTAGTCCACCTCCTCCCCGAGGCGGAGCCCTTCAGAAGATTCGTGGACGGGGAATGTGTCCCCGAAAAGCCAGGCCAGGCTGACTGCAGGCCTGCCGTAGCTGTCCCCGGGTGCCCGTCCAACGGCCAGGCTCAACTAAGAACTCTTGCCAACCTCGTGCTCTGGGTTGCTGGCCTTATGCCTCTACCCGAGCTGGACGAGTACTGGAGGCCCAAGTGGATCTACGGCAAGACGGTGCACGAGCAGTGCCCTAGGGGCGCCAACTATTCTGCAGGCGACTTCAGGAAGGACCCGGGCGACCCCGACTACAGGTGTCTCTTCGCCGTAGGCTGCAAAGGGCCCATATCCAACTGCCCCTGGAATAAGGTTGGATGGATAAACGGGGTTGGAGGCCCCACGAGGACCGGTGGGGTCTGTATAGGATGCACCATGCCGGGCTTCACCGACGCCTTTGAGGCGTTCTACGAGCCTCTATCGGCGGTGCAGCCACCCACGGGCAGGGTGGCGACGGCAAGCCTGGTGGGCGCTGGCATAGTCGGAGCCGCAGCCGCCTACGGTCTTGCCAAGCTCCACGAAAAGAAGGCGAAGGAGACCGAGTCCAAACTTGAGGAGGAGAAGGCGTAGGGGGTGATCGTGCATGCCTAAAGAAATGCTCCTAGACCCTGTAACCAGGATTGAGGGCCACCTCGGAGTGAGGGTCATAGTCAACGATGATGGAACCATCGACAGAGACAGCGTCAGAGTGTTCGTCACCATGTTTAGAGGGTTCGAGGTCTTCCTCCGCGGTAGAAGACCGGAAGACGCCATCCACATCACGTCCAGGCTCTGCGGAGTCTGCGGAGCCGCGCACGCCAACGCGTCCATAATAGCCAACGATATGGCCCTCGGGGTACTTCCAACGGAGCTAGGCGTGGCTCTGAGAAATATGGCCCACGCCATGACCGACCACATCTACGACCACCCCACTATCCTTAGCATGCTTCAGGGCCCCGACTTCAGTGCGGCCATAGTAGGCACACTTACCCCTAAGGTCTGGGCAGCCGCCAAGGAGACCCCGGCAGAATTCAAGGACAGGCACGGTTTCGCCACCATAGCCGACATCATGGAGGCCCTCAACCCTATCTCCGGCAAGGTCTGGCAGCTGTCCATTAGGTATCAGAGGATTGCTAGGGAGGCTGGAGTCCTGCTATATGGCAGGCACAGCCACCCCTCCACGCTAATACCGGGCGGAATAACTACGGACCTGACGAACCTGGAGCACCTGCTGATAGGCTACACGTTCAGACTGGTGAAACTAACGGCCTGGGCCAAGTTCATCTACTACCTTTGGCACGACTTGGTCAACTTCATGAAGGAGAATGGCTGCCTCGACGCCCCCGAGGCAGCTGGCTGCAACTATAAGGAGCAGGGCAAGACAGAGCTAAGCCCAGGCTCCGGAGAGTTCCCGGTTCTAGCATCTTCCGGGATCTTCGAGGACCCCGAGGAATACGCCAACATGGGCGAGACCCCCGAGGAGATATACGCCAACATCGACAAGGCAGCCGATAAGAGGTTCCTCAAACTAGGAATAATCAAACAGGGCACCCAGCCCCCCGAGATAATCACGAGAAAGTACACCGACTATAACGTAGGACTGATGGAGACGGTGGAACACGCCTTCTATGAAGAGTGGGATAACAAGTTCACTGACACCGACTACTTGGGCAACCTGCTGCTATGGGGTAAGGAGGATGCTAAGTGGCACCCCTGGAACAAGATAACTATACCCAAGCCCGGCGCTAAGGACTGGGCCGACAGGTATACCTGGGCCGCCGTGGTCAGGTTTGTGTGGAAGGACGGCTCCAAATACCCCGTGGAGGTTGGCCCTATAGCCAGGCTGATCTCCCAGGCATGGTACGACCAGACCGAGCCCTACAAGAGCGGTGGCGGTAGAATAGAGGTTACCCTACCAAGAGCAGTAGACGACATCCTGCCCTCCGGCGTATGGGAGGAGGACACGCTGGTGTACGAGGCGCCTGCCTACTCCACCACGCTTGAGAGGCTTTGGGCTAGGGCCTTCAACGTAGCGCTCGACGTAGCTGCCGCGTGGCACAACGTTGTCTACGCCCTCAGCTATGTGAAGGCTGGCAGGCCAATAAAGACCTCCAGGTGGGATAGGAGCCACCCCGCTAGGATGACGTTCGGCGTTGGCTTCAACGAGGCCCCCAGAGGGACTGTGAGGCACTGGCTGGTGCAGAAGGGTGGCAGGATACTGAACTACCAGATCCACGCCTCAACGACAAGCAACGTCCCACCTCTAGGCAGGGACGGCAAGCCCGCACCCTTCGAGGCCAGCGTTAGGAACACCGTTATCTCGGAGAACGCGGCGCTGGGCCTCGAGGGATGGACGGGCCTGGACTTCATGAGGTCCATAAGGAGCTTCGACCCATGCCTGGCATGCGCCGTCCACATACAGTTCGGCAGGGAACCAGTGAAGGTAGTGAAGAAGCTGATAAGCCCCACCTGTGGGCCCTAATCTTCCCACCAGCCACCCCAATAGCACCTGCAGGGTGATGATCCGTGGTAGGCCTTGGACCAGACCTGTACGTGTTCGCCAAGGAGACAATGTTCCAGGTAGCCCTAGTAGTCTTCGTGTTCGGCGTAGTCTATAGGGTGTTCAGATTCCTGCTGTTCTGGAGACGTGTGGTGAAGGCCCAGGCTAGAAACAGAGGCGCAGGGCAAAGGATACTCGGTCTGTTTAAGACCTTCATCGACCCGATCCTGGAGGCCTTTAGGCATCAGCCTCTAGAGGGCCTTGTAAGCCTCCTGGCACTCCACATTATAGGCCTTATACCCCTAATATTCCTGATGGACCAGCACATCGAATCCTTCAACGAGATACTCCCAAAGATCGGCGGCCTCAGCTACAGTATCCTTGCTCCCCTAAGCGTCCCCCTGGGGTTGACGGAGGCTGTTACCTCCGTGCAGCAAGGGCTCACCATAACCTCGGCGTGGGGGCCGCTCATAATAGTGCTCAACGGCGACGTCCTAGCCACACTGGTACTCATAGCTATAGGATATAAGGTAGGGCTAAGGCTCGTTGAACGGGCCCATGGGCTCCAGCATATAAGGCTCGGCGACTTCCTTGCCCTAATCCTGCTGGCTGGCATAATACTGTTCGGCTTCACCGCTGCACACCACCTGTGGAGCGGCTCCGGCTACTGGACAGCGCTAGGCCTACACATCCTGCTAGCCGAGATCCTGCTCATGGCGCTGCCCTTCACCAAGTTCTGGCACTTCGTGTTCGGCTACTGGTATGGCAAGCTCCACGAGTGGTATGACCTAAGGGTGACCCGTGGAGCAACATGAGGGGTGGGATGGATGGAGGCGTTTAGGAAAATAATAGAAGTAGTTGAGTGGGAGGCGTTCCATAAGGACAGGGTTGAGTCGGGCATACGGAGGATGCTGGGCAGGGTTGACGTGGTCGCCCTCCACTTCCTGGAGAACTGTGTGTCATGTGCTCTCTGTAAAACTGCCTGCCCCTACTACTACGTCGACGAGAAGTACTCCCCGGTCAACAAAGCGGAGGAAGCCAGGAAGATATATAGGAAAGAGCTTACATTCGCAGGCAAACTTCTAGGCCCCTTGGTTCACGCTAGGAAGCCTGGTTCAGCCGAGGATCTGAGACGGATCGCAGAGTTCGCCTACGCTTGTACCAATTGTGGTGCATGCTACGTGACGTGCCCCTTCGGCATAGACAGTGGAGCGCTGATAAACCACATCCGTACACTGCTCACGGCTACCGGCAGGGTGCCAACCATCCTGCAGGCCTTCGAAGTGGCCGAGATCAGCGGGATGTACCTAGAGATACCGGGGCTTATGCAGGCTTGGGACGAGGTTATGAAGAAGGCTGCAGAGGCGATAGGCAGGGAGCTGCCCTTCGACAGGGAGGGCGCCGAGATAATGCTGTTTCCCACGCTGATCGACACGCTCTTCACGCCGGGAGCCGTGGTGGGCGCCATAAACCTGCTCACTAGGATGGGTGTTGACTGGACTTTGCCCAGTAAACCCCTCGGCATAAGGCCCCCCATAGCCACGGTGATCGGCGACGCTGAGGGCGTGAAGACACAGCTTACCAAGATCCACGAATATCTTGAGAAGATGAAGCCGAAAAAAGTAGTGCTGGTGGACGGAGGCTTCGTTTACCCTGCCATGAGGTGGAAACTACCCACAGTACTCGGCACAAGGCCTAGCTACACAGTACTCCACATCGTAGAGGTGGTACACGAGGCCCTGAAGAAGGGTGGACTGAAGGTTAAAACTACGGACGACAAGGTAACCTGGCATAGCCCCTGCCAGCTCGGCAGGAGGGGCGGAGTCATACTAGAGCCTGAGGAGATTATGCGAACCGTAAGCAAGGGCTACAGGCAGCTGCCGCATCACGGCATACGCACACTTTGTTGTGGCGGAGGAGCGGGGATGGGCTGCATGACCAGGGACATGCACGAGATGATGGGGAAGCTGCTGGGAACGTCGCTCTACGACCTTATAGGTAATAGAGAGAAAAGCTTCCTTGACGCTGCCGAGAAAAGGTACAAACTCTCCATCAAAAGGAAGATGGACGACATAGAGAGAAGCGAGGCCGAGATAGTTGTCACTGCCTGCCCTGTATGTATACATACCATAGAGCTTGGAGCACAGCTATATGGCCCGAAGGTGAAGGTGCTGCACATAGCAGAATACCTCAGCGAACACCTAGAAGAATAAATTTTGTTTTAAACCCTATTTCCTCACTCTCCAACCTTCTTCATTCTTTCTTGCCAGAGGAGCATTCCCAGCAGCATGAGGACCACTATAAACGCCGTGAGTGCTCCCACGTAGGGCAACAGCCTCCACAGCCCCTAACACCTGAGCACCACCGAGCAGAGAGCCTCCACGGCATAAGTGGCTGGCAGAGGCAGAAAAACACCCTCATATTATGAAGACATGGCCCTTAAAGGCCGGAAGACCCTGAAAGCAGAAAAGTCGGCATAATAACCATGGAAGTGTAAGAGTGCCTAGCTCTCTGTTCCCGCTAACGCTGAAAGCGCTATGCCGGGATTCATCCCCGCAATAGCGGGAAGCATTACTACCAGCAACGCGAGCAGGAGGTTGCCTCTCACTTCTAGCCCATAGAATACCTGTGTGGCTGCCAGTGTACCACTGCCTGCAACCCGCCTAGCACGCTGAAAGCAGCGCTATACCCGTAAATGGTCTCCCAGCTCCTTGGTGGAGATGCTTCAAGCTTCTCCAAGGTGCCCATACCCTCCTTCTCGACGAAGGAGAGCAGAGTTGAGAGGACAAATACTGCAAAGCTCGCAACGCCGAGACAAATACCTTTGTAGTGAATACCAGCCCCGTTTATTGCTACGAGCAGGAAAAATGGTTGGCACGCCCACACAATCTTCTGCTCACAAGGCTTTTCTAGCGCTGGAAATCTACCCTGACTTGGGAGGACAGTCTGAGGTCCAACACTTTTTACGTCCTGCCACAACTATTTCTTATTTGGATCCAGGGGCTCAGAAGGGTCTTACTGACTCTATACGCTTGGTGCGAGGTGCTGTAAGTTGAGGGGTAAGAGAACTGACGGGCCGGTTTCCAGGCACATTAATAGAAGGATCTCTGAGAGGATCTCGGGCTACATAGTTTCACGGAACATACCTTTAACTCCCAACCAGGCATCACTGATAAGTGCCGCTACGGGGTTCCTCGCACTCCCCCTATACCTGGCTGGCCAGCCAGCATTGGCAGGGATAGTTGTGCAGGCATCGTCCATTCTTGACGGTGTTGATGGGGAGATAGCCAGGGCAAGGGGTCAGACCTCGAGGCTGGGCGGCTTTCTGGACTCCATGCTGGATAGGACGGTGGATATACTCGTGATTCTCGGCTTAGGCTTCTACGCCTATACCTGGTCTGGGTTTTTGGGCTCATGGGTGCTGCTGGCCTCGCTTCTAGCCCTAGCGGGTGACCTAATGGTGAGTTATCTTCACGCCCGTGGGGAGGCGTCTCTCAGGATCCACCCGCTGCTTTTGGGCCGTGTCCCAAGTATAGCGTCTAGGGATGTGAGACTTTTCACAGTATTCTTGGGCAGCATAGCCTCGGAACTCTACTCCTGGGCCTCCCTGGCCACCCTACTTATCATTGCTTTGCTCTCTCTAACCTATGTGGCCTTGAAGACCGTCGACGTGATGATAAGCTTCCGGGAGGAGGTGGGTCTGGTTGAGGGTGATTAGAGAGGCTGTTATCCTAGCAGCGGGTCTGGGAACTAGGCTCCGAGACTATCTGGGGATAGTGAAATACTTGGCCGGAATCCAGGGTAAGCCCTTGATATCTTATCCTCTTAAAGCCTTGAAGTGGGCTGGGGTCGAGCACGTACATCTCGTGGTTAATCCAATGCACGGTACGGAGCTGGTAGAAGCCGCTAGAAGGGAGTTCGGCCGGGTAGACTATGTGGAGAACCCGTATCCTGAGAGGGAGAATGGGTACAGTTTGCTGCTGGCTAAAAAACTGGTTTCAGAGGAGTACTTCTACGTGTCGATGGCCGACCACATATACCAGCCCGATATCCTGGAAATTTTGTCGAGGAAGGTTGACGGGAGAGCTGTAATTGTGATGGGTGGAGATAGCAGGCCCCGCTATATAGATGTTGCCGAGGCAACCAAGATTCTGGCTCCTGGAGGCTTGGTACAACGTGTCGGCAAGGAGGTTAGAAACTACACGCATATCGATGTAGGCGTCCACGTATTTTCACGGCGGATCTACGAGATAATTGGCCAGGACATCCCGGAAAAACTCAGGTTGGCAGATATAGTCAACATGGCTGTTTCCAGAGGCTTCACTGTAAGAGTGGCCGATGTGACCGGTGCGGCTTGGACCGAGATCGACACACCCAGCGATTATGAGGAGGTAGTGGGCGGCACTAGAAGACCCGTGGTAGAGGCGTTCTACCGAAGCCTTGGGTTGTAAGGCACCAAAAACGGGATATCC
>JALURJ010000282.1 GCA_027016915.1 Desulfurococcales archaeon
GTAATCAGGATAGCCAGGGGTGGCGCCCAGCAGGCACCCGGGGCTAACATACGGAGAGACAACATTATCAGCATAGTGCTACTCTTCATGGTCATGGCTGTCAGTACGTGGGCTTATATTAGTATACAGCCTAGTAGCCATAGTATCCTATAACTGCCTATACGAGGGTAAATGCTAATATGAGGTCGAGTTTAGGGCCTCTCACAGTAGTCCCGTGATCTCTAGGCGCATCTCAGGTAGTTTTGCGCTATCCCCTCCCTGAATTCGCCGCTATAGGCTACCTTACCTGATTCAATCACGATTAACTGGTTAAACTTTATGTTCAGTGGTATGTGGCTGGAAACCACTAGGTTGCCACGAATATGCTCTAAGGCCTCGCTAATGACTGCTCTACTATCGGAGTCGAGGCCCGTGAAGGGCTCATCTAATAGAATTAAATCCCTATCGGCCACTAGAGCCTCCAGCATGATCAATCTCCTCCTATAGCCCTTGGATAGCTCCGAGAACCTCTTATTGAGGTGCCCCCTGAGCCTGAGTATATCGAGTCCCTCCTCTACCTTGTCCTCGCCGTATATGCTCTTGAGAAGGTTTACGTGTGTGCTTACCTTTATCGGCAGCGGTATATCCTCGGAGTCCCTAACGAATATTATCCTCTCATAGAGCATACCCGGGTGCCGCAGCGGATCTAGGCCTAGTACCCTAACCAGGCCCCTACTCGGCCTGATTAAGCCTACGAGGGTCTTTAGGAGTGTTGTCTTGCCGGAGCCGTTCGGGCCTATAATTAATACTCTACCCTCGTAGATGTCCAGGTCCACGTTATCCAATGCCACTATACGGTTATACTTAACGGTTAGGCCCCTAACCTCGGCTACGGGCCTACCCGGCAACGGCCTCCACCCTTATATAAGCGTTCGAAGAAACGCCCCCAGCCACCCTGCAGCTGCCTGGTATAGTGAGATCTATAACCATGAACAGTATAGGGCTACGCCTCTCGATAGTCAATGATATATCACCCTGAGCCAGCACAGGCTCCAGGTCGTTTATCGTGACATTAAGCGTGTAACCGCTACCCGGGCACTCGAGGCCTACAACAGCTACTGTGATATTGGTGGTGCCCGGCATCAGTATCCATGTGACGCTGAACTTGTACTTGACGCTACTATTAATGTTGGAGGCGAGCCTTAGTAGCGTACTCGCATGCTCCAGGACGAACTTCCCAGAGACCCTATCCTCATACGGGTTAAAAGCGGCCAAACCTGCGAAGACCAGTGTAGGCGATAAAGCCAGTGCTAGGGCCAGCAGTACCAGGAAGTTGGTTGAGCCCCTCATACAGATACCACCCTACGCCTGGCCAGGATGGACCCCATAGCCACTACTACCAATAGTATAAGAGCCATTAGGGCCACGCCTATGGGGCCCTCGATACTATAATAATGGGCTATCAGGAATATCGCCAGGAAGGAGGAGACCACGCCTAACTCCAGCCTGCCGAGGATGACCATGCAGACGTAGACTATAGACGTTACCAGGAGGAATGCCAGGATAATATTAGCCAGCGAATAAACCAGATTACTAGTCACGACGCCCACGCTACCGTATACCACGTGGTAAACCACTAGAACCAGGGAGAACGCCAAAGGCGCCAGAATAGCGTATGTGACCATTAACCCCAGCAGGTATAGAGCCTCAGGGCTCAGCCTAGACCTAAAGAGTAGTGGGATGAAATACGCTCTCAGCCTACTCAAGTGAGGATAAGAGGCGGTCAACGTACCCACGAGCATAGCGGTCAGGATGTAGGATACATGCTCCCACAGCTTCGTAGCAAATACCCTAGAAACAGTCAACCTAATAGCGGATATATCAAAGCCTATCTTCTCCTCCTCACCCAGGCCCGCAATATAGCCCCTCACACTCAAGAGGGGACTCGGGGGCGCAGCCACTATAGTCGCTACATAATACGCCCGAATAACAATGTACACTATAACAAGAACCGTAATAGCATAGCCCACAACAAGAGCCACGTACTCAGCACGCGTATAATCAGGGAAAACATGATCCATTACCGCCTTCAGATTAGGCGACCTACGCAAAACACGCCACCCTAGCGTCCTGCGGCATACCCCCAAGCATCATAACCCCATGCACCATCAACTGTTGACCCCGGCATCATCAATAGATAACACTAAAATGCAACCCCTATGATAGCATGCTAACACCGATCAACAGCGCTACACACCAACTAAGCTAACCCTAAAATATCACATCAAACCATTATTTACAGCTAAAAAGAATCAACTATAAACTTTTTATTAGAAGCCTTTCACCATTAATGTACACGGAGCTATAAATTACCCAAAAACGCCTTCAAAAGGTCGGGTTAATGACGATAAAGGTTAATTATAATATCAATCTAACTAAATTAAATTAATGAAAAAGCCGCGGAATCCCGCGGACTTCGCTGCGAGAGGATCTCCCTTAGACTGGTTATATGAATTACCATGTGGGGTCCCTCGCAGCGAAAGGTACTCGCATACATCATACTATTAATGCTAGCCCTAGAACTACAGATAATACCCATAAGCGCCCATAGCGAGCAAATAATATACCAGAATCTAGAGCCAGTGACCCTAGGCTCCGTGGAGGTATCATACTGGGATCTCTATGACTACAGCTTCACCGTACAAATAAAGCCAGTAATGTCATTATACACGCTCGACCACGTATTCACAGAGAC
>JALURJ010000283.1 GCA_027016915.1 Desulfurococcales archaeon
AGCAGAAAGCTATACGCATATTTCTCTTAGTTTTCTCCACAGCTGGACTACTTCTAGCCAGTAGGGTGCAACTAAGAACACTAGTATGACGGTCACCGGTTTAGGCGGGATGGCTGCTAGGTAGTAGGCTGCCGAGAGTACTGTGGAGTACGCTGCGTATATGAGGGTTCTTGGGAGAACCGTGCCCTTTACCACGACGTATGACGCTAGATGGAAGGGTAGCTGGCCTGTGGCCGCGTACCTGCCGTCTTCGAGGCGTACCATGAGACCCGCCCTTGCGAGCCTCTCGAGGAGCCTCTGGGCCTTGCCCGGACTCCTGTATCCCAGTAGTCTCTGAGCCTCCCTCACGCCCAGAGGCCTCCCCCATCTTAGCAGTTTGAGGTAAGCCCTCAGGGTCTCTATGGATACCTTGTCCAAGGCTGGGCGCCTCCTATCTATCCTCGTGATTTAGGGCTCGGGGAAAAAATACAGTAATTTTTATTTATAGTCTCTTAACAGCGATGCTGACCATTAGGGCAGCCACCACGCCCAGTGCCAGGGAGAGCGCTACTGCCTCCCAATCGATGGTGGAGTCCGGTTGTCCTGAAGGCGTCGTGCTGGGGATCGCCGGAGGGTCCGGTGGCACCATGGCTAGGTTGTAGGTCCAGCTACACCCAGCCCCCTTAAGGAGGGCCGCACCCTCGATCTTGGACACGACCTCTGAGTAGGATTTCCAGCCTCCCTCATAGTATACGAGCCTCGTGTTCCACCCAGCAAGGCCCGGTCTGGCTGCACTCCCTATCCCGGCTATGTCCTCCTCACCCAGCCCCTTTATGACCCCTATACTGCTCAGCCACCCGAGTTCGTGGATGAGGGCCCGCCTCAGCTCCTCCTCAGCGGCAGGTGGCAGCCCGGCGCCCATGTCTCCGGCCTTAGCCATAGTGCTCTCAACCCTCACGGCAATGTATTTGGGCGCCCCCTTGCTTGGAATTATGGGTTGGAGACCAACGATCACGACTATGCTGCTGTTAGCGTGGCTCCTATACACATATACATCCTCCCCCACCCTGGCAACGTTCTCGAGGCTTCCGAGCACGGCGAGATCATGGCTTATCCCAGGCCTGTTTAGGACTACCTCTATCGAAGCGGCGTTGCTCGGATCGTAGCACCCCCAGGCACTCATGCTAATAGATACAATGACTACTATGGCGGCTGAAAGCACGTAAGCCAGGTGCTTGCCTAGGTTTCTCATATCCCCACCTCTGAAAAACACTTGGCGCCCGTTTTAGATAATGCTAGTTCATAGAACACTCTGTCCCAGATCCGGACACCCTGAGTCTCTTCCATGTCTACATCCTCGGTGCCTCGACAAGGCATTCATTCAAAACGCTTCGGGGGAAGATTGATACCCCCGCACGTTATTATAAGGGTAGGCTGTGAGGAGGCTCTGCTGGACAACCGACCCCTCCGGAGTGAGGGTAGAGGCCGCATTCCGAGCCGACATTTTTAATGCCCCTAACTCTTCAAATATGGGTTGCAGGATGAGGATGGCTTAGACGTTGCGAGCCCTCCATCCAGGGCTGTGAGCGGTGCCGTGGCCCCTGACTTCTCGGAGCAACGGATAACCTCCATATATGATGCGTGGCAAGTAGTGTTGGGGGAGGGTTTGTCTGGGCCCGCTGTGGTGGAGGTTTGCAGGGTTGTCAGGGTCCACGTGCCGCGGGTCGGGTATAGGTGGCGTGGCAGCCTCTTGGTGGAGACCAGGAGGTATGGCCGCGTAGCCCTCTTAATGAGCGGCGCGGTGGCCCAGTGGTTCACGCCCGGGGAGACGGTTAGGCTCGGCGTCTACGAGGAGCCCCGGAGCCTGCCCGAGTTCCGCGGCGTCTCGGTGCTCATTCAGACAGACTACGTGTTGGAGAGGAGGTACGGGGAAGACTGGGTTCCCGTGTGGCCCCTGTTCAGACGGGAGGTTGAGCTGGAGCGCAGAAGCATCGTGGGCGGCACTGTCTACAGGTACAGGGTCGTTGCAAGGGAAGCGGAGACAGAGGCTGACCTGAGGGAGGTTGTGGGGCTGGAGCAGTTCCACTATGCGAGTAAGGAGGAGATAGTCGCTGTTTGGAGGTGCCCGCTCTGCGGCAAGTACTTCGAGTCCAACGTCCAGCCCAGGTGCCCGGACCACGGGGCGCCAGCGAAGCTCCAGGAGATCCGGGGAAGCCTCCCATCCTCCAGGTTTCTCATTATCGAGCTGGCTGAGAGGGAGCCCTACGAGCCGCGCGTAGTTGCTTATGTGAGGGTCGACACGCCCATACCGCTCATGAGCCGCCGCCTAGTGGTGGACGGCAAGGTTGTCAGGGAGAGGATGATAAGGGAGAAAGTGTTTGGGAAACACTGGTTTCACCCCACCTACTGGCCCCTCGCACTGGAGAAGAGGAGGGAGATCCTGGCCAGGTACAGGGACCTGGTGGGCATATACGGCTCCTCCAGGCTTGCTAGGGCCGCTGTGGGTGAGGAGATAGCTGAGGAGGCCCTCAGGAACGCCAACACAGCTGCGGCGAGGATAGCCAGGGTCGTGGTGCACCCCGACTACAGGGGAGACGGCTTGGGAGTCCTGGCAGTGAAGGTGGCTCTTGAATGGATACGGGAGCGGAGAATCCCCGAGATGAGGAGGCAAAAACACATCGTTGAGACCATAGCCCAGATGGCTAGGTACAACCCGTTCTTTGAGAAGGCCGGGTTCAAGTATCTCTGGGAGACCGGCAGCGGGAGGCCGGTGCTCTTCTACCCCCTCACCAGGGAGGCCGAGGAGAAGATAAACCGGTTCCTCAAGACAGACCCCTACGCCCGGAGGCATGGCGGCAGGCTATACGTGTCCAGGATAGGCACGGTGGAGAGGCTGGAAGGCCCCATAGCTGTGGAGAGGCTGACCAAGAAGTATTCCAGCCTCCTAGACCTGGAGAGAATGCCTCCAGACCTCCAAGACGTGCTAAGGGCTTTCGGAGTGGAGAGGAGGCTCGTGGAGCGCTACGTACTCAAGGACGTCACACTCATCATAGAGCCCGGCGAGGTCATAGCTGTTGTAGGAGCGTCGGGCGCCGGGAAGACCACGTTTCTCCGGATGATCATAGGGGCGGCCCTAGGCCTAGAGGATCCCAGGTACAAGCCCACGTCCGGCACGGTGAGGGTTCCCGGCAACGTGAAGCTGGAGTACTACCTGCCCGGCGAGCACGAGCCCGGCTTCGGCGAGGAGACCCTGCTGGAGCACATGTACTCCAAGACCCGCGACATGGTTGCAGCGGTGGAGCTCCTCAACATGGTCGGGCTGTCAGACGCCGTCTTCTACAGGGCCAGGTACTCCGAGCTATCCACGGGGCAGAAGGAGAGGGCTAAGCTGGCAAGCATGCTTGCCTCAAGGCCCAACCTGGTGGTTATAGACGAGTTCGTGGCCCACCTCGACCCCCTTACTGCACAGAGGGTTGCTAGGAAGATCGGCATACTGGCCCGGAAAATGGGTGTGACACTGGTGCTGGCCACCAACAGGCCCGAGATACTCAACGCCCTCCAGCCCGACAGCCTGATCTACGTGGGGTACGGCACAGCCTATAAGAAGCCCTGGGCTCCAGCCAGCTAGGGCTGGCCGTGGGTGACGGCCCCTGCTGCCTCATAGCTGCCAGGACCCATACTTCGGGCCTGGAGGCTAGGTTATTTCAATGTGTCCCCACAACTATTATCCTGGAGGGGCTCGTGGTGCTGAGCAGTGTGGAGCGGGGGCAGTACAGGATCCTCCACCCCAGACCCGTATACCTCATAGTGTCGAGGCATGGCGACAGGATCAACGTGATGGCAGCCTCGTGGGTTACGCCGGTGAGCGAGGAGCCCCCGAGGATAGCGCTGGCCCTAGACAAGGAAACCTTCACCTACAGGCTGGTCAAGGCTTCGGGCTACTTTACGGTCAATGTGGTGGGGGAGGACATGGTCGACGCTGTGTGGGTGTCGGGGACAATGAGCGGCGAGAAGAGGGACAAGGTGAGCATCATAGGCCTCAGGCTGGCCGATTCCGAGAAAGTTCCCGTACCCCACGTGGAGGGGTGCCTGGGATACATAGGGGCTAAGGTCTGGCGCACCCTGGACGTCGGCGACACGGAACTCATAGTGGCGGACGTGGTGGAGGCATACGCCGATCCAAGCCTCTTCGACCCCAGGAAGGGGTGGTACCTGGCCAAGGCTAGGGTGCTGCTCCATGCTGCTGGCAGGGTGTTCGCCACGACTGGGAGGATACTCTACCCAAGGTCCGGGAGGTAGACTGGCATGGGGTTCTCCAGGGCTCTCCGCATAGCGTTCCCCGTGCTCGTGCTCCTAGCCTACGGCTGGGCCGGCTTCCTCGCGGTGCTCGTAGTGCTGGACATAACCATCTCGAAGATCCTGACGGGGGGCTCAGGACTCGTGGAGTCGGCCCTCAGGCTAGGAGTCGCTATAGCCGCCGTCATGGTGTGGCTCTATACCTGGAGGATGCTTACCCTCTGGTACAGGTCGAGGCTTCTGGGGGGCCGATGAGGGGCTTGGCCGCTTCGGAGCGGCTGGCTGTGAAGAGAATGGTAGCCTCCGAGGCTCCTGGCATCAACATATTATCCTCCCACCGTAACACCCTCCGTTGGCGGATGACGAGACTTGCCCCCCTGGGATCGGTGAAGACATTACCGCGAACCGACGCCGCAAATCTCTTAAAAGCTCAGCAGGCAAACCTATCCTCCAGGGTTGTGCATCGTGTCTATTGAGGACTCTTTGGTGGAGCTGCTGAGAAGGAAGGGGTTCAGGGTCGCGCCGGACGAGGCGCTCTACGAGTCCCTGGGTGGGGGCAGGGTCAGGCATCGGAGGATAGTTGCTACCTCTGAGAGGGCCAAGATTGTTTGGAGCGTGGCAGAGGACCTTAACCTTTACGAGCTTAGAATAACCCTTTGGGGCAGCCTCTCGGAGCAGGTGGAGGAGAGGCTCAGCAGCCTGGGCGCAGTGATCGACGATGCTGACCAGAACACCCGCAGGATACTGCTCCGCGGCGCCCTGGAGGAGGCCGACATCGCCGTAAATGCCCTAAGCATGCTTCTTAGGCTAGACTAGGGTGCATCCCGGTGGTAGGCCTCTGCCCCAAACCTCGCATACCTTTTCCTGAAAAGCCCTGCTCCAGGCTCAGAATAGACAATCCCTACTCCTACGCCCAGCTCCCCCTGATAGCCTGGGCTCTTGGAGCGAGGCTTTACTGGGAGGGCCCCAGGCTCAGAGTGAGGGGCCTGGACGGCTCCTGGGTGGAGGTTGAGGGCTCCGGGGAGGCCCTGGAAGTGGGTGTATGCATCGAGCCGGGATCCCCGTGTGTATGGATCCCTCCTGGGCCAAGCCCCGAGGCTTATGTCAGGCTGGCCAGCCTCCTAGGCGTTTCCTCAGAACAGGAGCTTCTAGCCAACTATTCGCCCCTACAGTACACCGGGGTGCTGGTCGGCGAGACGCCGTCAACCGGAATAGTGGTGGAGAGCGGCGAGGGTCTAGTTTACGCATACCTCCAGCTGCCCGGAGGCTCATCTACGAGTTTGGAAGGCACGCCCCACGGAGAGGTGCAGTCCAGCAGCGTGGCCGCTGGCAGCTACAGGTATGGGGTTGAGGGGGGGTTCCTCAAAGCCTCTAGAGGGGTAGCGTGGGCTGCCTTGGAGGTGGGGGCAGCATCCCTCTGCCAGGCCAGCGGTATAGGTAGGGCCGAGGTGGGAGGGGGCGACGCTTTCCTAACACCCACCGGCGTCTACCTGAAGGGTGTGGACCAGCTGGTTCTGAGGCACGGTATGTATGGCGGCCGGTACCTCTGGGTTCAGCCGTTCGCCATAGTGTCAAGCAGCGCTAAGAGCCTGGACCTCCAGTCCTGGTGGGTCTGCATCGAGGGGAGCTACGCTGTATGCGTAGCGTCTGACAGAGGGCTAGAGGTTAGGGCTAAGCCGGGCTACATGGAGGTAGCTGGCAGGGGGGAGTGGATCTGGGTAGGGCTTAGCAACACACCGAACCACGGCGCTACAGGGGTTCTAAGAGCCTCCAGGTCTCTGGCCTGGCCCCCGGCGAGGGTGAGGGGAGGCTCTAGGCCCGGCACTCCCCTGTGGAGGGTGACTCCGGAGCACCTCCTCGTATACGATGCCGTGGTTGAGGGTGATGCCGTCTACCTGGCACTCCTAGGCTTATCGAAGATCGAGAGGGTTGAACTAAGGGTTGCTGGCAGAATAGTTGAAGCCAGCCTCTGGGACGCCTCGCTCTCTACTGGCGAGCAACTCTACCCCGAGTACGATCTCCTAATCTTCGGGCTTGGCCAGGGTTTGGAGATCGTTAGTCTTAAAGTACGTCGAAGCCCATTTATTGGATTAAGGGTTAACTCGGGCGGTTAGCATTGTTGGACGAGGTCGGAGAGATAGTGTCCTCGGCCTCCAGGTTCGCCGAGCTAGCCGTTAAGCTGCGTGAAACCTACATGTCGGAGAGGGAGGCTAACCGGGCCGGATATATGAGGGTTGAGGGGAGGGTCTACATACTTCCAGCCACAGCTACGGTGCTCGTTATAGGCGACATCCACGGCGACCTA
The DNA here is from genome assembly GCA_027016915.1 of Desulfurococcales archaeon. Lineage (GTDB taxonomy): Archaea > Thermoproteota > Thermoprotei_A > Sulfolobales > WAQK01 > WAQK01. The sequence continues at coordinate 6,581 of JALURJ010000283.1, forward strand.
GAGACCCTCGTCGAGATCCTTGATGGTGAAAGGGTTTTGGAGATGCTGGAGAAGAGGAGTAACTACTACCTAGTGTTCCTGGGCGACTATATTGACCGGGGCCCCCGGCAGCTCGAGACCCTGACCCTAGCCGCCCTCCTGAAACTCTCCTTCCCCGGCAGGGTAGTGACCCTCAGGGGGAACCACGAGCCTCCGCCGGGACTCACCCCGTCGCCCCACGACTTCCCCTACATACTGTACAGGATCTACGGTGAGGCTGGCAAGGGGGTTTACACAGAGTGGTTCAAGACGTTCCAGGAGCTCCCCTACGCAGTAATTGTGGTTAACAACGCTTTGATACTGCATGGAGGACTCCCCACCAGAAACCTGGAGTCCTCCTCAACACTGCAGGAGTACCTGTATGCTGGCAACGTCGCTCCCCCGGCATGGTTCATCGAGGAGATCCTGTGGAACGACCCGGTGGAGGACATAGAACTCTGGGCCCCCTCGCCCCGAGGAGCGGGCAGGCTGTTCGGCCCCAGGATTATGGACACTGTTGAGAAGAAGTTCGGCATAAAGGCGGTCATAAGAGGCCACGAGCCAGCGCCGGAGGGGTATAAGCTGAACCACGGGGGTAGAGTGCTGACACTCTTCAGCAGGATGGGTGCACCCTACTTTAACGAGGCCGCTGCCTACGCCGTTATAGACTTCAACTACAGGTACTGGAATGAGGAGCTGGAAACCTTCATAGTTACCCTGAGAAGGGCCGAGGAGGCCTAGGCGCCCAGAACCTCGCGGGCCACGCGGCAAACATTGCAGGCCATGAGCTGTATGGACACCCTGTCTATCTTCTGGCTCCTAAGCAGCTCCTCAGCTATCTCCTTGATCATGGCCGATATCTTGGGGTTGGTTAGGAGGAGGTCCAGGTACTCGCGCCCCCTCCTCCCTGAAAGGTAGTTGGAGACAGCGGCTGGCGTTAGGCCAAGCAGCTTCGCAGCCCTGTAGGGGGTTACATCGTAGTTCTTCACCAACGTTATGGCTATGGCCGCCCTCAGCGCTGGCAGAATCTTCTTGACAGTAACCTCGCAGGGAACCGTGAATACTCCGCCCAGAGCAGCCATACTTTATCACTGTTTATATTGACACTAGTGAAAGTATATAAACCTTAAATCCCGGTGTGGTTTCCGGTGAATTACCCGTGGCTTACATGGGTATAGAGTTTGACCAGGAAACCCGCGAGGCCCTCCGCGAGGCCCTCGCCGACATGGTGAACCCCGTGGATATACACGTGTTCGTCGCGGATGCCTGCGAGTACTGTGACGCCACTGTCAAACTCATAGAAAGCATAGCTGCCGAGAGCCCCGAGAAGGGTGGAGGGAAGCTGCTGCGCGTCCACATTCACAGGCGTGAGGGGGGCGACGAGTTCTTCGAGAAGCACGGCGTCGAAAGGGTGCCAGCCGTAACCATGATAGACGGCATGATAAAGTATACAGGCATACCGGCGGGCGAGGAGGTTAGGGGCCTCGTAGAGACCATAATAAGGATCTCCACAGGGGACTCCGGGCTCGACGAGTCGACCAAGAAGTTCCTCGCCGAGGAGCTGGAAGAACCCGTCCATGTGGAGACCATTGTGACACCCCAGTGCCCCTACTGCCCCTACGCCGCTCTCCTCGCAAACATGTTCGCATACGAGGCCTGGAGGGCCGGTAAGAGGAACTTCCTCTCAGAGACCGTGGAGGCCTACGAGAACCCCGACATAGCCGACAAGTACAGTGTTATGAGCGTACCTGCAGTAGCCATCAACGGGATGCTGGCTTTCGTCGGCGTACCCTACGAGGAGGACTTTGTCAGGAGGATCAGGGAGATAGTTAAGGAGCGGAAGACCGGTGTGGAGAAGTTCGGCGGCACCCTGAGGATGTAGAGGTTAGAACAAAAACCTCAATTCTATATATCGCAGGTAGGGCACCCGCCCGCGTAGTTTTCCGCCACAGTCACATACTCCTCCCTTGCTATCCTGAACTTCTTCTT
>JALURJ010000284.1 GCA_027016915.1 Desulfurococcales archaeon
GACATCCCGGTCTACGACATTGTCCCTGACCACGTCGCGGCTCGCAGGGCTGTGGATATGCTCCTTGACGGCCTGGTGGACTACGTTGTGCTCACCAGCCCGCTAATAGCCGGGGTGTTCCTTGATGCCCTGAAGGAGGCCTCCCGCAAGCTAGGCTCCCTGAGGGAACGCCTGATCGCCATAGGGCCTTCTACCGCACTAAAGGTGGAGGAAATCCTTGGGTGGCGCATCCCGTATCCTGGGAAGCACACTTTGCAGGGGGTTGCCGAGCTCCTGGGGAGCTTAGAGTCGTGATAGGCAGGCTGCACGACGCGTACTGTTTAAGAGCTTGATTGATATAAACGGTAAGGTGCTTACGGGTAGGTAGGCTTGGCTAAAGCCTCGGGTGAGAGTCCTGGCAGCAGTGTTGTTCTGCTATGCTTGGCTGTAGCGGTTATAGGGGGTTTCGCCGGTGGCATGAAGCCTGTGGTGATACCGTACCTTTTCAGCTCGGCTGGCATAAGTATTTCTGAGTACGGTGTTCTGGAGTCAGCATCCATGCTCATTTCGTCGCTCATCCTCCTCAGGCTGGCCAGGGTTCCTGGCAAGGTTTTAGGGGCAGCCGCCGTGGCGGTGAGCATAGCTTCGTGGATCCTGTTCGCATCCCTGGCCAAGCATGTGGTCATGGCGGCGTACGTGGCCAACTACCTGGCATCGGTGGTCATAGGGATCGTGGTTATGGAGGCCGTCCTCGAGACTGTTGAGAAGTATAGGGCAGCAATGCTCGGAGCTGTGAATTCGGCCAGGTTTCTTGCCAGCCTAGCCAGCCCTCTACTCGCCGCCCACCTCCTGGTCTCGCTGGGGGTGCGGCTAACCCTACTCACAGTTGCATCCCTGGTTGCACCCAACCTCCTCATTGTAGGCCGGATCGCCAAGTCCATAGAGGCTGGAGAGCGCAGGACTAGCCTCTACTCCATGCTTAGAAGATACAGGCATGCCACGCTGTTTGTTGTCCTAGTAAGTCTGGGTGCCATTCCCGGCTCCATGTATATGGTCTACGAGGATATTGTTGGCGTCTATATAGGCAGGTTTTCCCCGTGGATCATCGGTTACTATGAAGCCCTGGAGTCCCTTCTAGTGGCTTTACTCATGCCCCTCGGGGGATACCTGGTTGACAGGATGAGGCGGAGATGGCTTGTACCCGCCATGTCTGACGCGCTAGCAGTACCCTACGCTACATGCGTCCTGCTCGGCTCCTGGCTGAGAAGCCCCCTCGTATACCTGTCAGCACCGTTGCCCGACGCCATGATCGCCAGCCTCGCATCAGCGACGGTCACGCTGTTTAAGGATTTCAACGCTCCAACTAGGCAGCTCCTACTGCTCCACTCGAGCCTCTCAGACATCATAGCTGCAACTACAACCCTCATCGCCGGGTTCATGCTGGACTACCTGGGGGTGCCCGCAACATTGGTGATAGTGTTCATTGCAACCGCCGTTATAGTCCTGCTCGACCTAACTATAACTGTGAGGTTTTACCGCGAGGCTGTAGGTAGGGATGAGCCTTAGCTGGGTGGCAGAGGTGCAAGGTAGCCGCTTCTAGGCTAGGCCGAATTTCTCGGCTATCCCGCGGACGTCGAGGTAGCAGTATGGGTCGTCGGCAAACAGGTCTCCGTTAAGGGCTAGCGCCCTGGACCTGGAGCCTCCCTGGCAGTACTCCTTGAAGGGGCAGCTCGAACATTTAGGCCCCTTCAGATACCTATACGTCTCTATGAAGGGTTTCAGGTTGGGGTTGTCGAGCCTGAGGATCTCGCTGAGCCTCCTCTCAGCAACGTTGCCTAGACTGACATCGGAGACGAACTGGCAGGGGTGCACCTCTCCGTCCGGGTATATGGAGACGATCTTCCTGCCACAGCCTCCCTGAGCCCTCACAACCTCGAGGAGCTGGAGAAACTCCTCGCGGCTGCTGGCGATCCTGCTGGCGATGTATATGCCGTCAAAGCTGGCGGTAACGGTCTCTATCTCCAGCACCCCGGCATATTTCCTGCCCAGCTCTATGAGCTGGTCAAGCAGCCAGAAATACTGCCGGGGTGTAGGTAGCCAGTCCCTGAGCCCGGAGGCCCTACCGCTTATGTCTAGGTGGTAGAGGGCTATTCGAGGCACACCGTGCTCGGCGGCGAGTCTAACCACCTCGACCACGTGGTCCACATTGTATCTGGTAATGGTGGTCCTTACCCCTGTGGGTATGTCGGCCTCTTGCGCGTGTCTGAGGCCCCGCATGGCGGCTTCAAAGGCCCCCTCCACGCCCCTGAACCTGTCATGCCACTCGGGTATGTGGCTGTCTATGCTGACGCCCACGTAGACGAAGCCGAGGTCTGCAAGCCTCCTAGCTGTTTCCCTGGTTATGAGGGTGCCGTTGGTGCTAAGGGCTAGTCGCAGTTTCCTGCTGGCAGCATACTCTGCTATGTCGAAGAAGTCGGGCCTGGAGAGAGGCTCACCCCCGCTCATGAGGAGCAGCGGGCTGCCAACCTCGGCCACTTGGTCTACAATATCGAGCATCTTATCTGTCGATAGCCCATGGAGTCTGGATTCAGGCATAGCGTTGATGTAGCAGTGGGCACACTTAAGGTTGCATTTCCACGTCATGTTCCAGGCTACTATGGGGCGGAACGAGTCGGCGAATCGGCTGGGCCTCCCCTTCCCGAACCTGCCCTTAATCCTGTACGAGACTGTCCCCTC
>JALURJ010000285.1 GCA_027016915.1 Desulfurococcales archaeon
AATGTTTGACCCCTGTGGAGGTTTGCCCCCGGAACTCTGCGACGAGATAGCCAAGGAGGAGCTTCTCATAAGGATAAGGACCGAGAAGAGGAAGTGGGGGAGAGAGGTCACCATTATCGAGGGGATCAACGATCCAGCTATAGACCTTAGGGAGATCGCGGCCAAGCTCAAGTCTAGGCTCGCCTGTGGAGGAACCGCTAAGGATGGTAGGATAGAGCTTCAGGGCAATCACAAGTCTAGGGTTAAAGAGTTACTGGTGGAGATGGGGTTTCCAGAGGAGAACATCCTGATAATGGACTAGCGGCTTTGCAAGCGTATAAAAAGGGGGATGTTGTGGGGAGTCTACTGGGGCGGTAGGGGAATATTTAACTCTCTAACCAACTCTTTATACCTATTTCTAACGGTGACCTCTGTGACTCCGGCTACCTGGGCTATCTCCTTCTGGGTTCTCCTCTCGTCCTCCTGGAGGGAGGCGATGTAGATGGCTGCGGCCGCTAGGCCTGCGGGGTCTTTTCCAGCGGTTATCCCCCTGTCCCTCGCCATCTTGAGGATTTCAGCTGCCCTCCTCAACGTTGAACCTCCCAGTCCTAGGAGGCTACCGATCCTGGGCACGTAGTCTGTCGGGTCTGCTATTGGGACTCTAACAGTCAACTCTCTGAGGAGGAGCCTGTAGCAGCGCGCCACGTCCTTCCTGTTTGCCTTGGTATACTTGACTATCTCGTCTAGGGTTCTGGGGACCTTAAGCCTCCTACAGGCTGCGTATATGGAGGCGGCCATGACCGACTCTATGCTCCTGCCTCTGACGAGGCCCCGTTCAACCGCCTTCCTGTATATGACGGCTGCCTCCTCCCTCACGCTCCTGGGGAGGGCGAGCTGTGAGGCTATCCTGTCAAGCTCGTTCATTGCCTGGGCCAGGTTCCGATCCATGCTCGACTGTATCCTCGTCCTTATCTGCCACTTCCTCCACCTTAGAACCTCGAGCCTCCTCTTGGGCTCCAGCCTCCTGCCTAGAGCGTCCTTGTCCCTCCAGTCTATAACAGTGGACAATCCCTTGTCGTGGACTGTGGGGGTTATGGGTGAGCCTACCCTGCTCCTCTTCTCCCTCTCCTCAGGGGTGAACGCCCTCCACTCTGGACCCTGATCCACGGCCTTTTCTGTGAGCACTGTACCACATTCTCCACAGGCGTACTGTCCTCTTTCGGGATCGTAGATTATGTTGGTGCCTCCGCACACTGGGCATTTAGTCTCTGACGTTTGGAGTTCCTCGTACGAGTCTGAAGTGTACATAAGCTTTTCCCTCATAACATGTCGCGTAAAGTTTATATATCAACTCGGTTGTGCCGTTACACAAACTCATCTAAGATATATAAACTTTTCTGTCCACTCATCCTCCCAGCTTTGAGAGTATATCCCTCTTAACCCTCTCCACTCCGAGTGCCGTTATTAGCCTCCCTATCCTTGGGCCGTTGTCCTTTCCTAGGAGCGCCTGGTAGAGCACCCTGAACATTCGCCTGGGCTCCACCCCCCTGCCCCTGGCCACCTCGTAGACTAGGTTGTGTATGTCGAGGTCGCTCATTTCAGGGTCTAGCCGCTCGAAGAACTCCCTAACGACCTCCTCCAGCTCCCTGGGCTTTTGAGGGGAATATCTGACCTTGTAGGCTTCGGGTATCATGCCTCTTCTTATCCAGTTCTCCACGTAGGGTGCGAGACGTCTTATCCCCTCCCTGTCTCCCAGCTTCTCCGCTACAACCTCCCAGTCCCCGTATATCTGATAGTATACTAGCAGGTCGGAGAAGCTGACCCTCCAGGGTCTACCGTCGTCCACGGTGAGAGTGTACGCGTACACCTTCTTCTGAACGCTCTTCTCAACGTTCAACCCTTTCTCCTCGTACTTGTCAGCTGCCATCCTGTAGTCCTCGAAAAGTCTGAGGAGGAACTCTGGGGTTATGTCGAAGTTCTTGTTCTCCTCCAGCTCGTGCTTGAAGAGGAAGTATTTCATCAGCTCCGGGGGTAGCAGCTCGGTTATAGTCTTTATGTCGCCTATTCCCTTGCTCTTGCTCATCTTCCTCCCTCTGAGGAGGACGAATCCGAACTTGTAGCCTACTGGAGGCTCCTTGTTGAAGAGCTTGGTGTGTACGGCTACTGCGGTGTCCCAGCTTCCCCCCTGGGTGAAGTGGTCTACTCCTCCACCCTCCACATCTACCCCTAGGAAGTCCTGTCTGCTAGGCCAGTCCAGCCTCCACATGAGCTTCCACCTGTGGCTCCCTATGCTAACTGAGCCTTCGTGGCCGCAGCCGCTCGCGTAGTCCAATCTCCTGTCGCACCTGTACCTTATCTCCTCCGCTGAGAGGTCCACCTCTGTAACCGTCGTGGTCGCTATCCTCCCGCACCTCTCGCAGACTGGGAGGACGTAGTTCTTCCATTCCCTGGGAAGAGTCCTCATGGACACTTCCTCCAGGATCCTCTTCACCCTCTCGAAGTTCTCTGTGAAGAAGACGAGGTAGTCGTCGTACCATCCCTCCTCGTAGAGCCTGCTGGCGGGCACAATCTCGTTGGGGTATACTTGGAGGGTGTGCATGAGCTTCTCCGTCTCAGCCAGGTAGTGCTCTCCGTAGCTGGGGTGACAGCCTGTGGGGTCGGGGACGTCGGCCAGCGGCTTACCCAGGTGTGGCTCCAACTTATCCCTATACTTCTCCATCTCTGCTGGTATACTG
>JALURJ010000286.1:0-1067 GCA_027016915.1 Desulfurococcales archaeon
GTCCTTTTCGAGCATCGCCTGGCTCACCATGTACCCTAAGATAGACGCGTTGAGGCTCAACGCTGTGCTCGACGGCGCCATAGCTGTGCTGGCTCTCCTACTCTACGCCTGGGCGCGGCGGGCCTCAAGGGTGGGGGAACAGTCTTAGAGCCGTGCTGCAGTAATTATTGGTGGGATCTGGACTTGGCCAGGGTAGCTGTATCCACGTTTATCCAGGCACCCCTGGAGAGGGTGTTCCGGTTCCTGGCCGACGGGGAGAACGCCCCCAGGTGGCACCCCTCCATAGTGGAGGCTCGGAGAGTCGGGGGCACCCAGCTGGGCGTGGGTTCGATGGTGAGGTATAGGGCTAAGATCGGGCTCCTCGAACTGGTGTGGGTGACCCAGGCTGTGCGGTTCGAGTGGAACCGCGGGTTCCACGACACCCTGGTCCGGGCCGAGAAGGGGCCTCTGGAAAACTACGAGCTTGTCGGGAGGTTCTCCGAGGAGGGTGGAGGCACCCGGGTTTACATGGAGCTAAGCTACACCCTGGGCTGGGGTCCTCTGGGCAGGCTTCTCGACTCCCTCCTCGTGGCGAGGAGGGTTAGGAGGCACTTCGAGGAGGGCCTCCGCAGGGCCAAGGAGCTTTTGGAGGAGCAGCTCTAACGCCGGGTGGCGGCCGGTACTGGTGGCTGCCGTGATAACGTTTCTATGGAGCGGTGCCGTAGTTATTCGTCTTGTCTAGTTATTCCCAGAAGTTTTCCTAGGTCGTCGAGGTCTACTGCCTCCTCGCCGTGCTCCAAGTATGGCTGCCCCTCAAGTTTTCCTGCTATCAGCGTGTAATACTCCCTCCTGGCCGCTACGCCCGTCTTCTTCGACTTCTCCCTGAGCTTCTCGAGGATCCTTTCCGCTTCCCTTGGCGCGAGGGTGCCCCACTTGACCTCGACGAACTGGGCCGATTCGCCGTTCCAGACCACTAGGTCGATCTCGTCGCCGCCCCGCCACCACCTGCCGTACTTCTCCGGCCTGGGCTTGACTATGCCTGCCCTCCTGAGTTCGGCGATGGATTCTAGGATAACGTCTTCGAGGAC
>JALURJ010000286.1:1077-2700 GCA_027016915.1 Desulfurococcales archaeon
GCCCATGTAGTGTTGCCAGCTGGACTTGATGGTTTCGAGCACCTCGTCGATGAGGCCGGCCTCGAGGATCCCCTGGTGTGGCTTGACGTAGGTGAACCAGAACCTAAAGTAGTTGTCTGCGAATCTCACCTGGACGGGCTTCTTCCTGCCAGCCGGGGCTATTCGACGCACTATGTCGAGGCCCTCGAGGAGTTCTAGGTATTTCCCGATGGTCCTTGAATCTACGCGTGCGAGGCCTGCCAGCTCCGCCTGGCTCGTCCTCCCCGACGCTACGCCTGAGAGTATCGAGAAGTAGGTTCGCGGCTCCCTCACCTCCTGCCTCAGCAGGTTGACGGCCTCATCGTAGAGGTATGTGCCTGGCGTCAAGATGCTTTCCCTAACGTTCTCCCACAGGTCCTTCCTTGGGTCGAAGAACCTGTGGTAAGCCGGTGTGCCGCCCAGCACCCCATAGGCCTCTACGACCCTGCGGAGACTCCAGCCGGGATAGAACCCGGCCACCTGGAAGGGTCTTAGCGGCCTGAGCTTCAGCGACCCGGCCCTCCTGCCGTAGAGGGGGGACCTGTAGCCGAGCACCTCGGACTCCATGAAGGAGACCGCCGATCCGCATAGGACCAGGAGTAGAGAGCCGTCGCTGCCGAGAACCTGGTCGATGGAGCGTTGCAGCCTCTCAACGAGGCCCTCGGCGCTCGACGCCAGGTACTGGAACTCGTCGAGGACCACTACGGCCCTCTCTCCCGAGAGCCTCAGCTCCTTTGAGAGGCTCTCGAGGACCTCGACGAAGTCCCTCCCCCTAGTCTCGATGCCCAGGGTTACTCTAATCGTATCTATGAACTCGTCCCTGGCAAGCTCCTCGGGCCCAGGTACGCAGGTGTAGAATACGCACTTCTTGCCGTCTTGTTTGCAGAACTCCCTGAGCAGCCTGGTCTTCCCAACCCTCCTCCTCCCGTAAAGGATGAACATTCCGAAGCCTCCCTGGGACCACAGCCTCTCCAGGGCTGAGAGTTCCGCCTCTCTGTCAACGAATAGCGTATCATGAGACGACATCCATATCATCACGTATCTAGATGCGAAAACAGGCGATAAAAGCGTTTCCCGGTCCGGGTACACATTGTAGCCTGCACTTCTAGTAGGCGTTCTTGCGGCGTTTCAGGTTTTCACTAATCTACTTCATAACGTGTAGCTTTACTCCCACGGTTTCTTCGAGCTGCTTGGAGGTTTCTCGAACTCTGTGTCCGCCGTTAGTATAGCGTGTATAGGTTCCCTGCGTCTCTCAGTGTTTTTACATATGCTGCATGGAGGAGGTCTAGGGTTCTCAGCCTTAGTTTCGGTGCCAGCTCTATGGCTGTGGCCATGGGTGTGCTCATCTTGCCTAGCAGGAGGCTCGTGGTCCGGCCTTCCACGGTTTTGTAGTTTAGCTTGAACCTTCTCAGTATGTAGATTAGCAGGGCTGTGAGGGTGAGTTCCCTGGTTAGGCCCAGCCTGCGGGCCATGTATTTAACGAGTTCCTCTCTCCGGGAGATCACGCTTGCCAGCTCCGCCACTACTAGCTCTGAAACCACGTTGTCTTTGCCTGTTTCCAGCGTCTTCCTAGCCTGCCTCTGCCTGGGGTCCTGGGGGTCCAGC
>JALURJ010000287.1 GCA_027016915.1 Desulfurococcales archaeon
GGAGAACGTCAAGGACCTTCTCACACCTGAAGACATTGACAGAGTGGTCGAACTCGTCGCCGAAGAGTATTTCAACAACTTGGTGGAGCCAGCAGAACCCGTTGGAACCGTGGCTGCACAGTCCATAGGCGAGCCCAGCACCCAGATGACCCTCAGAACCTTCCACTTCGCAGGAGTCAGAGAGCTCAACGTGACCCTAGGCCTGCCCAGGCTCATAGAGATCGTTGACGCTAGGAAGACGCCCTCGACACCCATCATGACGATATACCTGGACGACGAGTACAAGTATGATAAGGATAAGGCAAGAGAGATTGCCAGGAAAATAGAGTACACCAAAGTGGAAAACGTAACCAAACGCTACGAGATCTACCCTTACCAGGACTACGAGACAGGCCTCTACAACGCATCACTTATCCTCGACCTGGACCCCGCCATGCTGGAGGATAAGGGGGTAACCAGGGATCAGGTGGCTAAGGCCATAGGTAAGCTTAAGAACGTGGAGGTTGAAGTCGACGAGTCGGACCCCTACAAAATAAACATAACTATTCAGGGGAGGGACTTAGCCCACATTCAGAGGATCAAGGACAGGATCCTGAACACGAGGCTTAAGGGCGTCAAAGGCATAAAGAGAGTCATCATCCAGAAGAGAGGAGACGAGTTTGTGCTGATGACGGATGGCACGAACCTGGAGCAGGTACTCAAGATAAAGGGTGTCGATCCCACCAGGACGATCTCCAACGACATCTACGAAGTGGAAAGGGTGCTGGGCATAGAGGCTGCCAGGGCCCTCATTATACGCGAAATTATAGATGTGCTCGAAGAGCAGGGTCTGGACGTCGACGTTAGGCACGTTATGCTTGTGGCCGACATAATGACCAGGACAGGCGAGGTTAAGCAGATAGGCAGACACGGGGTTTCCGGCGAGAAGGAGAGCATCCTTGCAAGAGCTGCGTTCGAAATGACTGTCAGGCACCTCTTCGATGCCGCTGCTAGGGGGGAGGTAGACGAGCTCCGCGGCGTTACTGAGAACGTAATTGTCGGCCAGCTCATCCCTGTAGGTACAGGAATAGTAGAATTATATATGGCTCCATCATCTCTAGTGCGTCGGGGTGAGAAGTAGTGTCCTTCGAGTCGGCGTTAAGAATGGTGCTGAGAACAGGCAAGATAGTCCTGGGGTCGAAGCAGACCCTGAAACTTGTTAGGCACGGCAAGACGAAGATGGTTGTAGTGGCAGCTAACGCGCCGCCCGAAACCAAGAAGGAGTTAAAATATTATGCCTCCCTCTCAAATGTACCTGTATATGAGTACCCAGGGACCAGCGTGGAGCTGGGGGCTCTCTGTGGGAAACCCTTCCCCGTCTCCATGCTAGCTGTGATCGACCCTGGCGATTCCAACATACTGGAACTTGTTGGAGGTGAGGAGGAGGGTGCCTGAAATACGGTTGACGGCTGAGGAGATGCGGTACATAGCCCTTTTTCAAGACATAACCATGGCCACAGCCAAGGACTGTATTATAGATAACAATAATAACAGGATAATTTTCCTCGTCAAAGAGGGCCAGGCAGGCCTAGCCATAGGCCGCGGCGGCGTAAATGTGAGAAGGCTAAACAGGCTTCTCGGAAAAGACATAGAGGTCGTAGAGTACTCCGACGACTTTGAAACCCTGGTCAAGAACATCTTCGCTCCAGCCAGGGTCAGAAACATAAAGGTGATAAAAACCAGCGACGGGAAGAAGAGGCTCCGAGTAACTGTGGAGCCCAGGGATAAGGGCCTGGCCATAGGCAGGGGCGGCAGGAACATAGCTAAGGCCAGGCTCATCCTGAAGAGATACTACGACGTGGACGAGGTAGTCATAGACTAGGCGGGAGGTATAAGCTTTAATAACCGCCCATAAACCCGTCTAGAAGGAGGATGGCAGGAATGGCAGGGAAAAAAGCGCCGAACGGGCTGTATGCCGCCAGGAAGCTGAAGAGCAAGAGACTCAAGTTTAGGTGGAGCCAGCGTGAGTTTAAGATAAAGATGCTTGGGTTAAAGAAAAAGTACGACCCTCTGGAAGGAGCCCCTATGGCTAGGGGCATAGTTTTGGAGAAGGTGGGTGTCGAGGCTAGGCAACCCAACTCGGCCGTGAGGAAGTGCGTCAGGGTGCAGCTCATAAAGAATGGCAGGGTCGTTACGGCGTTTGTGCCGGGAGACGGTGGACTCAACTTCATAGACGAGCACGACGAGGTGGTCATCGAGGGCATTGGCGGCCCTAGAGGACGCTCTATGGGCGACATACCTGGCGTGAGGTACAAGGTAATAATGGTTAATGGTGTCTCGCTGAAGGCGCTTCTGGAGGGTAAGAAGCAGAAACCGCTAAGATGAAGCGGTACTATGGTTTCATAGCTCCTCGCTTTCAGAGTTCTCCATGACTTGCTGCTCGACCAACGCTTCGTCCACGTAGATCGGCTTGTTGGTGAGTAGGGCTAAATATATGGCGTGACTGGGGATCATTCTCCGCCTTATTATGACGGAGCCTGCCTTTAGCTCCAGCGTGGCCGTGTACAGGTAGGTCTCACGGTCCAGCTCGTCTATTATGACACGCTCGATGGTGTTGTCGAGCTCCCTGACTATGTTGTCAAACGTGGGTAGAAGCTCGAAAACGCTTTCCCTATGCATGTCCTCCATATACCCGTACCCGAGAAGCTTGTTTATAGCTATGGTTATCTCGAGGGGGACGTAGTAGAGCACGAACTGTCTGCCGTCCTCGAGGTTGCACGATATTACCGGTACGTGGGGTGGCGCCGGAGTTATGAAGGACTCCACGTTAACTACCCTTACCAGCCTACCCAAACCTTCTCTCCGGCCCAGTACTTGGAGTCGCCCCTTATAGGTATAGCTCAACCATTCCATCCCCATTTTGTAAGAATATTGTGCAGATGGAGGGTGTAGATTAAAAGAGTATGGTTCCTGTACCGAACAATATTCTTTAGCAACATAAACTTAATATTTCCCTATTGGAACAAATAGTAGTGGTGAAAAAATGAAGAGCTTCGGAAGCCTCATATACACGCCTGAAACTGCTTCAGGGGAAGCCATAAGCAAGGTGGAGTCCCATACGCCGAAGATAGAAGTGCCCTGCACGGTTAAGAGGAACGAGCCGTTTAAGGTTAGGATATCCGTAGGGCCTCACCCCAACAGCGTCGAACACTCGATCAGGAGGATTGAAGTCTACTTTTACGAGGAGGGCAGGGCCTTTAACCCTGTCATGCTAGCAGCCATAGACCTCACGCCAGTTTATATGGAGCCCGAAATCGAGTTAACGTTGAAGCTAGGCACTAGCGGGACCCTTTTCGTCATAGAGTACTGCAACCTACACGGGCTCTGGGAAGCCAGGGCGGAAATAAAGGCCGAGTAGCCCCCCACAACTTCCTCTTTCCCCCAAAGGTGTTAATCGTGAAGGTTTCTGAGACGCTGTTGAGGCGGGCAGTAGAGCTATATAATAAGTACAGGGCGCCGGAGGCTATAGCGAGGGTGCTAGAGGTAAGGAACGAAAGGATCTTAGTAGTGTTTGAGGGCACCTTCTGCAGCACATGCGGTGTGAACCACTGGGTCGAGGACCTAAAGTACGTCTTGGAGGACCTCGGCGTTGAGGCCGAGCTTTTAGAGGTGCAGGACCCGGAGCTTCGAGGCGACAGCAGGATAGGCGTTTTCAGGATTCTGGGACTTCTAAGGGGTGAGAACAGCTGACCTCTCCATAGGACATGGCCCTTCTTTGCATTCCCGGTGTAGGTGCCTGTACATATTATATGGGCTGACTAAGACTTATTAACTGCTTCCAAACAACCACCCGGAAGGGTTCAGCAGTATGGGCGAGAGCCAGCTCACGATACGGACCGAGGAGATAAAGCTGTTCGGGAAGTGGGGCTATGAGGGAATAGAGATACGCGACCCCAGTTTGAAGAGATATATATCTCTGAAGCCCGTTTGGCTCCCCCACACGGGCGGCAGGCACGAGCATAGAAGGTTCGGGAAGGCCGAGGTACCTATCGTTGAGAGGCTCATAAACAAGCTTATGCGCCCAGGCAGAAATGCTGGTAAGAAGCACCTGGCCTACAATATTGTAAAGCAGGCTTTCGAGCTGATCTACCTGAAGACCGGTGAAAACCCGCTCCAGGTGCTTGTGAGAGCTATAGAGAACGCAGCCCCCAGGGAAGAGACGACGAGGATAATGTATGGCGGCATAGCTTACCACGTCGCCGTAGACGTTTCGCCCCAGAGACGCGTAGACCTCGCCCTCCGCTTCATAACGGACGGCGCCAGGAACGCGGCGTTCAACAACCCCAAACCGATTGAGGAGTGCCTCGCCGACGAGATCATAGCTGCAGCCAACTACGATCCCAAGAGCTATGCTATTCAGAGGAAGGAGGAAATAGAGAGGATAGCGCTGAGCTCCAGGTAGCGCCCTTCTGGCCAGTTTTTCTCAAGGAAACCCTTATATCCGGGGCTTTACTGGTAGGGATACGGCAACAGTAGGAGTATAGATGAGTAGGGGTGATACGTGATGAGCAGCAAGCCTCACCTAAACCTCGTGATCATAGGCCACGTCGACCACGGCAAGAGTACGATGGCAGGCCACCTGCTCTACAGGCTGGGCTTCATCGACGAGAAGAAGCTGAAGGAGCTGGAGGAAGAGGCTAAGAAGCGGGGCAAGGAGTCGTTCAAGTATGCTTGGGTGCTCGACAAGCTCAAGGAGGAGAGGGAGAGAGGCCTCACCATCGACCTGGCCTTCATGAAGTTCGAGACCAAGAAATACATGTTCACCATCATCGACGCACCCGGACATAGGGACTTCGTCAAGAACATGATCACCGGCGCCAGCCAGGCCGACGCAGCCATAGTTGTCGTCTCGGCCAGGCCCGGCGAGTTCGAGGCCGGTATGAGCGCTGAGGGCCAGACAAGGGAGCACCTGCTGCTGGCTAAGACCATGGGAATAAACCAGTTCATCATAGCCGTCAACAAGATGGACGCTACGCAGCCTCCGTGGAGCAAGGAGAGGTTCGACCAGATAAAGGAGGTCCTCAGCAAGTTCATTAAGACCTGGCTCCAGATGGACCCCTCCAAGATACCCTTCATACCAGTATCGGCGTGGACCGGCGACAACTTGATTGAGCGCAGCATCAACATGCCCTGGTACGACGGCCCCACACTGGTTGAGGCCCTCGACAGTCTCGAGCCGCCTAAGAAGCCTGTCGACAAGCCTCTCAGGATACCTGTCCAGAACGTCTACGCCATATCCGGCGTAGGCACAGTGCCTGTCGGCAGGGTTGAGACAGGAGTTCTGAAAGTCGGCGACAAGATAGTGTTCATGCCCCCCGCCAAGGTCGGAGAGGTCAGAACCATAGAGATGCACCACCAGAGGATGGAGAAGGCCGAGCCCGGCGACAACATAGGCTTCAACGTGAGAGGAATATCGAAGACCGATATAGCCAGGGGAGACGTTGCCGGTCACCTGGACTCTCCGCCCACAGTCGCGGACGAGTTCACAGCGAGGATCATCGTGATCTGGCACCCCACAGCCATAACGCCCGGATACACGCCGGTGCTCCACGCCCACACCGCCAGCATCGCCTGCAGGATCACCGAGATAGTCGCTAAGCTCGACCCCAGAACCGGCAAGGTGCTAGAGAAGAACCCGCCCTTCATCAAGCAGGGCGAAGTGGCAGTGGTGAAGTTCAAGCCGATAAAGCCGATGGTCATTGAGAAGTTCCAGGACTTCCCCCAGCTTGGTAGGTTCGCTATGAGGGATATGGGTAAGACCATAGGCATCGGTGTGGTTGTGGACATAAAGCCTATGGAGATAAAGATCGGTAAGTAAAACAATACATTTTTAAACTACACATAAACCCTCCATCCTTCCGGGGTGCCACTGATGGTTTCAAAGGCAAGGATCCGCGTCTGGAGCACCAACGTCGAGCATCTAAACTACGTGGTCAGCCAGATAAAGAATATTGCCGAAAAGGCTGGTATAAGGGTGCGAGGCCCGATACCCCTACCCACCAAGAGGCTAGTGGTTCCGATCCTGAAGCTCCCCCACGGCGAGGGCACCAAAAAGTGGGAAAAATGGGAGATGAGGATCCACAAGAGGATCATAGACATAGCGGCCGACGAAAGAGTTATGAGGCAAATAATGAGGGTAAGGGTGCCCGACGACGTCTACATAGAAATACAGCTCATCTAGCCAGTTTTGAGCGGCCCAAGACTTCTCCCAAGCCCTGACTAGTAAATTTAATTACACGACGGGAAGACTCTACCTTTATCGACGGGCGCCGGGGTGACCGAGCGGACTAAGGTGCCGGCCTTGAGAGCCTGGCCCCAGCCGGCCCAGGTGAGCCGGTGGGCCCTGCGGCCCGCGCGGGTTCGAATCCCGCCCCCGGCGCCACCCTCAACCACCTGTACCTCAGGGTGACCATGTTGGAGAAGTACCGGTTTTTAGAACATACAGCTGACGTACTCATAGAGGCGTACGGCTCCACGCTGGAGGAGGCCTTCGAGAACGCCGCCATCGCGGTGTTTGAGGTGATCACCGACACAGGCAAAGTCGAGCCACGCGAGGAGCGTAGAGTAGCTGTAGAAGGCACGGATCTCGAGAACTTGCTCTACAGGTGGATCGAGGAGCTACTCATACTCCACGATGCCGAGGGCCTGGTAGTGTCGAGGGCCAGAGTGTACAGGATAGAGGGCGGGGACGGCGAGTATAGGCTTGAGGCGAGTGTTTGGGGCGAGCCCTTCGACGAGAGCAGGCACGAGCACAGAACAATAGTTAAAGCAATGACCTATGCACAACTCAGCATACAGAGGAGGAACGGAACATGGGTGCTCCGCTTCGTTGTGGACATCTAGACGGGGGAGATACGCTTGGTTCAAGTCTCAGCGGATCTCATAAAGAGGCATGTCAAGGCCAGCAGTCTCGTGGCTAGGGCCTTCAACATCGTGGAGAACGACAGGGAGGTCCAGGAGCTGCTGAAGATGGCCAACATAATGGCGGTAACGAGGCTACTATACAACGATCATGGCCCCACACACTCCAAGATAGTTGCTGGTGCTGCCCTAGAGATATTCGAGATTCTGGCCAACCGCGGGGTAGAGCCGACAACGCTTAGGGACAGCACCGCTAAGAGCCGCGACGAAGCCAGGCTCATAGTCTTCCTTGCAGCTTACCTTCACGACATAGGTAATGCCATTCACAGGCATAACCATGAGCTACACGGCTACGTGTTGGCGAAGCCCATACTGGAGAGGATATTGCCCGACATCCTGGGCGAGCACCCCAAAATATTCTCTATCAGGCAGGAGGTGCTCCACGCCATATATGCCCATCAGAACGATGTGCGTGCGCTAACCATGGAGGCTGGAGTGATTAAAATAGCGGATGGAACCGACATGGCCCAGGGCCGCGCCAGGATACCGTACCGTTTGGGGAAGATGGACATACATGCTGTGTCTGCCCTTAGCGTTAGGAGGGTGGAGATCGAGGAGGGTGACGAAAGACCCGTCCGTATAACGGTCGAAATGGAGGATATGGCAGGTTTGTTCCAAGTGGAAGAGGTGTTTATGCCCAAGATCTTGACAAGCGGCCTTGAAGACTATGTGGAACTCAGGATAGAGGTGCCGTCCCGCGGAGTTTCCAGGACGGTGCATCCCAGCGGCTAGGGCAGCACACACCTGGTCTTAACGCCTGACGCTTCCAGGTGTGCGACGCATCGGTCGCAGAACAGCGGGTTTTTGGCATCGACCTCACCGACATGGTTGCTAAAGCTCATGACGCAACTCTTATTCTTGCAGTGGCCTAGCCCGAGGAGGTGGCCTATCTCGTGGAGCGCCTCCTTGGCTAAGCGTTCGAGATAGGTGTCGACGCTTCTAGCGCCTGTCTTGAGCCTTTTAACGTAGACTGCTGCAACGCCGGATGAGGGGTCTGCCTGTCCAAACACGAAGTTTAGGCCGGGGACGTACGTGTCAATATCGCCTAGGGCTAGGACCAGGCCCTCAAAGTGTGATAGCCTGGTAAGCCATTCAAGTATTCGGTCGCTCCTATACTGCATTCTCCCCCAGTCGTAGAAGACCATCGGGGGCGGGTGAGGCTCAGGGAGCACAACAACCTCCGAGCCTAGGCATTCCCCCAGAGTGCGTGAGACCGCCTCCAACTCTTGGTCCCCCAACCTCGTTAGCTGGACAACCAGTATCCTCAAGGCCCCTCCCGCCGAGCGTGGTGCTGATTAGCTGGTTAGGCGTCAAGGTTTTTAAATCTCTGCAATTTTATGACTCTTGAGCCGCCGTAGCTCAGCGGGAGAGCGCCCGGCTGAAGACCGGGTGGTCCGGGGTTCGAATCCCCGCGGCGGCACCACTTAGCCGAAAGCCCTATCCCCGGCATCCCCCAAGCCGGGGACGATGTACCCCTTATCGTTCAGCTCCGGGTCTATCGAGACCGTGTAGATGACGGCGTCCGGAAACGCCTTCATGACGCGCTCCACCGCTATGCTGGTCGAG
>JALURJ010000288.1 GCA_027016915.1 Desulfurococcales archaeon
CCCAGCGCCTGTAGAGGCTGTGCGGCAGCCCTAAAGCGTCAAGCACTTTTCCAACCATGAAGTCCACAAGGTCCTCCAGGCTTCTAGGCTTATGGTAGAAGCCCGGCGCAGCTGGCATGACTATGGCCCCCATCTCCGCAGCTCTAAGCATGTTGCCGAGCTCCACCACGCCCAGCGGGGTCTCCCTGACAAGGAGGACCAGCGGCCTCCTAAACCTAAGCATGGAGAGAGCGGCCCTCACCAGTAGGTTGGAGGCGTAGCCGTGGACTATGGCGGAGAGGGTCTTCACGCTGCAGGGAGCCACAACCATAGCGTCCCTAAGGTTGCTGGAGCTGGCCAGCGGCGAGTCGAAGTCGTCCTCCCCGTAAACAGCCTCCGAGTACCTTTCCAGCTGGCTTAGCAGGGCCCTGGCTCCCCCCTCAAGCTCCGTCTCGGCCACCTTGAGCGCCGTCCTCGTATAGACGGACTCCACGGAGGCGTGGCGTGACAGCTCCTCCACCAGCCTGTAGGCGTAGATTACCCCGCTAGCCCCAGTTACCCCTAGAACAACCCTCATGGCCTCCCACGCGTATGGACTATGAGTACGGGGATAGGCGAGTTGGAGGCTATGTAGCTGGACACGCTTCCCAGTATAAGCCTCTTCAGCCCCCTCATCCCCCTAGACCCAACCACTATGAGTTCGGCGCTCTCCTCCACAGCCACGTTGATGATCTCGTCGTGGGGCTTGCCCGACCTCACCACACGCTTAACCCTATACCCCATTCTCTTGGCCTTCCTCTCAACGGGTCCCAGAGCATTCTCAGCGTTCCTCCGCAGGAACTCCTCAAGGGACAGGCCAGCCCTGGCCACGGTGTCTAAGAGGACCTCGTCCAGAATGTGGACCAGCACCAGCTCCCACTCGTCGGGGTGTAGGAGCGTGGAGGCGTAGTCGAACGCCTCCATACTGTACTTGGAGCCATCGACACCTATCACGGCCTTCCTCAAAACACCACCACACGTGTAACATAGGGCTGGCGGAATTAAACGATGCCTATCAGCACGGGGACGTATACTGCGAGAATTATAGAGCCCAGCAGCACCAGGAAGGGGCCCAGCCTAACCCTCCTGGCAAGGCCGACCATGAAGCCTATCGAGGCAAGCCCCGCGGCGAAGGCAGCCGCCAGGGCTACAGCACCCTCCACACCCACCTCCACGCCGCCCAGGGCCTCGTAGAGACCCGCCGTCAGGGTGACAGGTATCGAGGCGAGGAAGGAGTACTCAACGGCAACCCCCGGCCTATAGCCCCTAAGGGCCAGAACAGCTATAGTGACAGCGCTCCTCGACAGCCCGGGAAGCACCGCAAACCCCTGAGCCACACCCAAAAGCACAGCGTCAATGCCGCCCGGCACGCCGCCACGCTCCCCACCCCTCCTAGAAGCCTCCAGCACAAGGCCCGTAGCCACAAGCAGAAGCCCTATCACCAGGGTGAGCCTATCCTCAGCAGCAAGCCCCGAAGCAGCTAGGTACAGGGGTCCCCCCACCACAAGTGAAGCCACGTAGCTGTAAACAAGGAAGCCCAGAACCTCGCCCCCGCGCATAGCCTCAACAACCCTCGACCTGAACCAGGCCAGAGCCGAGAAAGCCGTCCCAAGGTGGAGGAACAGGGAGAACCTATAAGCATACTCAGGCGCAACCCCCAGCAAACCCATCAAAACCAGGGAAACCTGCCCACTACTACTAACCGGAAGCCACTCCAACAAACCCTGCAGCAGGCCAGCCACAACGGCCTCCAGCAACCCAAACCACTACAGTAAAAATCCTGCCAGAATAAATAAACCAATGGATGATGTGGCTCGAAAGGGCGGAGCACCAAGCAATGAAGTGCCCGCGCAGGGCTGACAAGTAGCCTCAATGCCTATCACACACTGCTGGCCACAGTGTGCGGGAAAATAATTTTGTGAACTAGCTACAAACTAATAATATTTATTACAGCTATATTTCTGAAATAGGAGAAATGGTGCAGACCCTTGAAGAGGCTGCTTGCGCTTGCCGTTTTGATGCTCACGTTCTTTGCCAGCATTATGGGTGCTGCCCTCAGCCATTCCCCCTATTATTGGCTACGTAAGGGACTGTACTTCAAATACAGGGTCAGGGCTTCTTACCTCGGCCTTGAAATACCGTCCTTGCCGCTGATCCTCACCGACACCTCCTCCATGACAAGCTACATGGTGAAGGCAGAGAACTTGGAGTTCTCCTGGAAGATCATTGAGGTAAGTCAAGGCCACATTACCGTCGAAGCGGTTCTTCAAGTCAACAATGCTATTAATGAAAAGACTGGGGAGAAGTTTAACCTAACATTCACCAACAGGTATGTAGTTGATGTTGATACGCTTGACGTCTACCTTTTAGGGGAGAGTGGGAATAGAGGGGCATGGATGGGCGAGTGGCCATATCTTATACACCCACGTTTGGCGTCGGAAAAGGGGTTAAAACTACTCTTCCTATCCAACTCCACCCTGTTCTGCCAGATAGCGAGCAAGGCAGAATACAAAACGCTCCTTGCCGACGCCGCGAGGGTTAACGAGACCGTATACAGAGTTAGCAATGGCACCAAAACATACTCCATAACTACGCCTTCAGGCTTAAGGATCGGGATCGGCAGCTCGGCGGGAGACTATGTGACGTATTGTCTGGGCAGCTGGAC
>JALURJ010000289.1 GCA_027016915.1 Desulfurococcales archaeon
GAATGGGTACTTCCTCCTATCCCCACTCAGCACCCATCTGGACTGCGAGATCCTTCTTCCAAGCTTCCAGTACCTTCCCCTAAACATTATGGGGAGGGGGTGGGGCTCGACGGCGCCTGTTTCGAAATCGATGAGCACAACCATGTCGGGCTCCATGAACTCGGGCTCGACACCCGCCATCTCTTTTACGCGCTTACCCACCTCGCGTTTAACCTCATTACCTATGGACTCGGCATAGATGAGGCCATGCCGTAGTTTCAGCGCCTCCTCGGCCTCCACTATTCTTCTCGGCACCCTACACCCCACAAGGAAGCTCCTAGCGCCATACCTGGCTACGAGCTCCGAGGCCTTGACAGAAGCCTTCCCAATTAAGGGTTCCAGCCTATCCCCACATATGCTGCACTCCTCCACCTTCAGCTCCTCCTGGAACAACTCCTCATACAGTTTCGACGCCACACCGCCTAGGCGGGGTGCCAGCCTCTTAAACTCCTCCTCCGCCTCCTTATCGCCTGACTTTACCCTCCTATGCAGACTCATCATGATCAGTATTTTGAACGCTCTCCCCCTCTCCTTATTGCTCAAGCCCAGTCCAAGCCTGGCAAACATTCTACCCAGACACCGGTCGCAGAGCGGCTGCTCCTGCAGCAGCTCAGCAGCCTTAAACACTAGCTCCGCCACTACTGGATCCCGGCATATCATGGCAAACATTGTCTAATAAGATGTTCACGGCGGCAACCATGTGGGGTGCGAGTCTCGGAGGCAGGGGCACAGTGAGGGGCTCGAGAACTCCGTACTCTCCTCGATGGTTCAGTATTATAGACATGTCCTCTGGACATCTAGGCTTGGCAAGGCCCTTACCCAACTGCACTTCGAAAGCTTTGCCGACTAGGCGTGGAAGCCCTATCCCCACTCTGGCAGCACTCCGCCCACGGCCCCTGAGGAAGGCCTGCACAAGTCCTTTAGCGCTTTCAATATCTGGACGCAGATTCCTCACAGCGGACCCGTCAACGCACAGCCACTCGTAGTCCCCATGCCACCGTTTAACTAGGCAGACCCTGGCGTCCCGCCTAATGTCATTGCTAAGCAGAAGTCCCGAGGCGAGGACAGCGGCTACCTCCTCCAAAACACTGCTCCACGTGTCAGAGTCTAGGAACACTACAAGAAGCCTCAAGACGCTACCCCGCCCAAGTGGTGGGGCCGCGGCCGGGATTTGAACCCGGGGCCTCGGGGTGTCTGCGCAGTCCCTGCGGGGCTCCACAGCCCCGCGCTCTACCAGGCTGAGCTACCGCGGCACCCATGCCCTACGGCCGGGCCCCAGGCTCTAGGGTTATGGGAGGTACATTTATATTTTCTACCATCCATGCCACCGGGTTTAATCATTATTAGGGGTCCATGCAACTCTAAACTAAGGGCTGATGGGGAGAGAACCCGGGGCGTAGACGGACGCCCAGTAGGGTGGATGGCGAGAAGGCCCGCACCTTAAAGCCCCACAGCCCGTCTTGGAGGCTGGGTGGAATGTTTGAGACGGGGGAGCTGGTGATAATATTCGCTGTCCTCATACTCTTCATGAGGCCCAAGGACCTGGTAAGGCTTGCCAGAACCCTGGGTGCAGCATACCGCGAGTTTAAGAGGGCTATGGAGGCCCCCTTAACACCTCCTGCAAGGAACCCGGTTGAGGATAAGGAGAAGGCGCTGCAAGTTCTGGCAGAGAAGCTTTCCAAGGAGGACACGGAAGAATAGCTTAAGGGTTGTTGATTATAATGTTCCCAGTGTACCGGCAGAACCCTAGGTTTTATATCGGAACCCTTCAAGACTGATCTTCGAAGCGTTTCGGACGGGAGGCCCCATGGAGGCCTATATACGTGGTCTCGTGGAGAGGCTACGTAACGAACACAGATTCATAGAAGCAGCTGTTGTCAAGTATCTAGACATGCTTTACGAGAAGAGCGCCGAAGCACAGGACTCGTTCCACAACACTGCCAGAGCCATTAAGAGCGCTAAGGATCATTGGATGCGCCACATTAGATTCGAGGAGAACGAGGTCTTCCCCCTCCTGGAGGGCCACGGTATTGTGGAGGAACTTAAGGCGGAGCACAGAGAGGCAGAGGCTCTCTATAGCCGTTTGGAGGCTGAACGTGACGTGGAGAAGTGGAGAGCGTTGCTAAGGGAGCTCTTACACTTAAAGCGGAGACATCTGAGCAAGGAAAGCCGACTAGTACCTCTCCTAGAGAAGATGGCGGAGGGCCTGAGGGCTTAGATCTCCTCAAGCCTGCTGAGCGTCTCCACCACTTTCTTTAAATGCCTATACGTTACGTGGGGCATGATTACGGCTCTAACGCCTTCTACCACGCCACACCGGTAGAGTAGAAGCCCCCTAGAGGCCAGCTTCTCCAAGGCATAGTCGGCATTACTGGTCTCTATGCATACTACGGGCACCTCTGGTTCCGCCGCTACCTGGAGCCCCGAATCCCTGGCTAGCCTGGCGAGCCTCTTAGCAAGCCCTATGAGCCGGCGGGCCTGCCTCCTATAACCTTCAAGTCCCAGGTGCTTCATGACAGCCCACGTCGCCACTGCGGATGCCGCTGTCCTGGTCCCTAGAAGCCCTATTTGCTTCCTAGCCGGCATGTAGCTGGACTCGAAGACTAGGGGTTCAAACCACCCATCGCTTCTCACAA
>JALURJ010000290.1 GCA_027016915.1 Desulfurococcales archaeon
GTAACTAGGAGGCCCTCTGCCTACTCGGGGCATCCCTTCATAATTGAAGTGGGGATAGCCTACGGTGGAGGAGTGAAGTCCGACAAAGAACCCCAGCTCATAAGGTACGCCAACAAAATACCCCTACTCTTCGACACCAAGTCGGACGTGGCGTGGAAAGTTATAGACCCCGAGAGGTTTGACTGGAAACAATATATGGTGAACTTCCCTGCACCCCTGGTCGTGCTTGTCCACGTGTGCAGCACCAAGGTACCGTTCAAGGGCGTCGGTAAGGAGAGCATTGCAGACGTGCCTGAGATCGAGAGGGAGATAAAGAACGCAGTCAGGGAGGCTGCCCGCAGGCTTAGAAGATTCCTGAGCAGAAAGAGGCAGGAGGAGGAGATGCGCCGAAGGGTTGAGACTTTCCTTAAGTACGTGCCGGAGGTTGCGAGGAGTCTCTCCATCCTCATGGGTAAGAGCGACGGCGAGCAGAAGATCAAGAAGCTCCTCTTGGAGACCATAAAGAGGCATGTAGGGCTTGCCGAGGAACAGCTAGCTAAGCTTGAGACGCGTTTGGCGAGGTGAGACCCATGGTCCAGGATGTCGACACCATGGCTAGGATGAAGGCTGCCGAGCTTATCAGGGAGAGGTTCCTGGAGATTGTTGAGCAGATGAAGCGCGGCGAGAAGCCCGTACTCATCATGCCGAAGAGGACGCTCAGCAACACAATCTATGATGCCAAGAGGAAGCTCCTCCTCCTAGGTCCGGAGAAGCTTAAGAGGAGCTTCCTTGACACCGGGGAGGCCAAGAGGTTCATGCAGACGGTCCTTATGGCCTCCATAATATACGAGGCGCTGGTCAACAACGAGTACCCGACTATCAGAGACCTCTACTATAGGGGCAAACACACGATCCGGGGCAAGGAGAACACTTGGGACGAACAAAGGGAATCGGATGCCGCCATTAGGGACATAGAGGCCTATACGGGGCTTCTGAGGGAGGAGATGCTCATTCTGAGCAAGGAGAAGGGCAAGGTTGTCGGTAAGATGAGGATTAGGAGCGGCGGCGACGTGATAGATCTAAGCAGAATGGGACATGGTGCCTACTCCATAGAGCCCACCCCGGACCAGATAGAGTTCCTCGACGTCGACGCCGAATACGTGTTGGTTATAGAGAAGGACGCCGTGTTCCAGCAACTCCACAGAATACGCTTCTGGGATCAGCATAAGGCGCTCCTCGTGACGAGCGCTGGCCAGCCTGACAGGGCTACTAGGAGGTTTGTGCGCCGGCTTAACGAGGAGCTAGGGCTACCTGTATACATCTTGACTGACAGCATCCCAGCCGATGAGGTAGTCGTGTTAAGGAATCCGCTTAGCGGGGAGGTGAAGATAGGTCCGGTTGAAGAGCTTGTTGGAGAACATTTCTCCGGCCTAGAAAGGGAAAGAGTAACTGTTCCCTTAGAGGTCCTCTCCTGGAGCCCGGTGACAGGAAAAATTACATGGTCCCCGGTCAGCTATATTTATAGGCACAGGATAAGAGAGCCTATACTGAGGATCGAAACCAGAGGCCGCGGGGTCGTAAGGGTTACTAAAGCCCACTCCCTTTTCGTGTTTAGAGGTGGGGAGATAAAGATCCTCCCGGCCAAGGAGATACGTCCAGGAGACTACATAATCGTAGCTGAGCGGTTGCCAGCCCTAATTAACTCTGAAGACCCCGCTATAATCGTAGCTGAGCTACTAAGAAGAGCTGCTCCGAGATACTCTAAGAGGTTTAACCTCTACAATACCGTCAACTTATTCATAGATGGCCAGAGGGTCAGGCTTGGGGAGGCCTCCGACGAGGAAGTGTTCAGGGCAAAGGCGCTCAAGCTTTCCCGGTCGAAATGGGTTATACCGAACAAAATAGACCTAGATGAAGATTTAGCATGGCTTATGGGTATTTATACAGCAGAGGGTAGCAGGTATGGTCTCCGGTATCTTGTGTTTAACCTTAACATTAAGGAGCGCGGGAAGGTGAAGAGAATTGCCAGGATACTAAGAGAGAAATTCGGTATAGAGCCTGAGATAAACACTAATGAAGCGAAGAGCCAGGTGAAGGTAGTAGTTAGTTCGAGGGTGCTCTACCTGGTCTTCGAAGAGCTGGGGCTCCTCGGAACGGCTAAGGATAAACGTGTACCCAGCATTATAGTTAGTTCGCCTCGAAACATAGTTCTAGCCTACCTGAAAGGCCTTATAGACGGTGACGGCAGTATTGACGAGTATGGGGACATAGTCTACTCGACTAGAAGCTCTGTGCTGGCACGCCAGGTCTTCTTGTTGCTCCAGTTCCTTGGGGTGAATCCAACTCTGGTCCAGAACAAGGATGATTACATTATAAGGATTAGTAAGAATACTTCCCGGACGCCGCCCGAAGTATATAGATATATAACCGGCAAAGAGCCGGAGCTAAGGTGTGAACTGCCCTCAGAACCTATCTACGGTCTTCCTATAAGTAATGAGCTCAAGAAAGAATTGATAAAACTGATGAACAGGGGGCTAGCATCATACTCGTCTAAAAACAAGACTATCTCTAAAGCGAAACTCAGCAACCTTCTAAATAAGGGCCTCATACTCGGATTTGAAGGCTATCGCGTCCTTGCCAACGGCGATGCAGTGGTGGTAGAGGTAAACGCTGTCGACGAAGAAATGTATGAAGGCTATGTTTACGATTTCGCTGTACCTGGCGATAATTCGTTCATAGGCGGATATGGTATCGTATATCATAACAGCGACCCTTATGGGTGGTATATTTATAGTGTGTTTAAGATAGGCTCAGTCACCCTTAGCTATGAGAGCGAGAGGCTAGCAACTCCGCAGGCCAGGTTCATAGGGGTTATGCCCAGCGACATCTTCGGGGATGAGGTTCTGGAGAAGTATGCCAATAACTTCGCCAAGCTCCTGGGCAAAAGAGGCCTTAAGAAGGTGCTGACAGGCAAGAAGCCCCTGCTCGACCCCAGGGAGAGGAGGAACTACATTATCCGCGCTAAACCCAAGGACGTGTTGAGGGCTATAGAGCTGGTGGGCATAGAGGTGTTCAAGCCCTTCAAGAACCACGTCCTTTCGAAGCTCAGGATCAGCGGGAAGGAGCGTGACCAGATAACCAGGAAGAGGCACGCCGGTTATGACTGGTTTAAGACGCCTGAATGGATACGTGAAGTAGGCATATTCTTCGCCACCCTCTCAAAGCTCGAGATAGAGGCCCTCACCAGCAAGGGTCTGAGGTTCCTAGCATTCAAATACATCCCCGAGAAAATAGAGACCGGTGACTGGATCGAATGAGCCTACCCGAACGGCTCAGGGAGAAAGCCCGTAAGCTGGGTGCTAAGGGACTAGCCGCGACAATAGATCACACCGTGTTGAAGCCGGATACCACGCCAAGCATGGTTGAAAAAGTCGTAAGGGAGGTCGAGAAGTACGGGTTCGCCTGCGCCGTGGTCCCACCCACCCATGTCGACTATGCGGCCTCCATCTCAACAGCACGTATATGCACGGTGGTGGGTTTCCCCCTGGGATATGCTCCGCGCGAAGCCAAGGAGGCTGAACTAGAGTATGTTCTGGCCCGCGGCGCCGTCGAGGTAGACATAGTGATGAACGTCTCCCTGTTCAAGGCAGGCCGGCTAAAACAGGTTGAAGAGGAGCTCTCAAGCCTCACCCGTATGGCTAAGGAGAGAGGTGCTGTTGTTAAGGTAATCATAGAGACCAGCCTCCTCAGCAACGGCGAGATCCTCGAGGCTTCAAAGATGGTGGAGAGAGTGGGTGCGGATTACGTGAAGACCAATACAGGCTTCGGTAAGAGGGGTGC
This sequence comes from Desulfurococcales archaeon, assembly GCA_027016915.1. Lineage (GTDB taxonomy): Archaea > Thermoproteota > Thermoprotei_A > Sulfolobales > WAQK01 > WAQK01. The sequence goes on from JALURJ010000290.1 coordinate 3,820, forward strand.
AACTGTGAGGGACGTGATCCTGATAAGGAGTTCTGTCTCGCCAGAGATGGGGGTTAAGGCTGCTGGCGGCATAAGGACTGCGGTGGACGCTCTCCTAATGTTGGAGGCTGGGGCTAATAGGATAGGGACCAGCACGGGTCCCCAAATAGTCGAGGACCTGGAAAGGCTTCTAGCCTAACTGGCGTACCTTAAATTAACCACCCACCATTATACCTATCCCTGGATGAAGACGACGGGGTTCCGAGCCTTAGCTATGAGGACACCTGTCTCAGCTGACACTTCTCTGCGGGGTAAAGTCTGAATTAGTTTATTTTTAAGGTAAAATACATATTGTGGCACATGTTAATCTCCCACGGGTGATGGGTTTTCCAGGAGATCCGCGGGTTCCTATGACTTTTGACGGCAAACACCTCAACGCCTCTGAGAAAGATAGCGTTGCTTCTGCGTTGATGAAGGCAGGGTTCTACACGTTCTCTAGAAGCCTAAAGTACCATAGACGTAGGGGCTACAGGTGCGGCCGCGGGTATTGTAGGGGGTGCCTCGTCGAAATCAACGGTATACCGAATGTACCAGCCTGTATGACAAAGGCTGAGAGCGGGATGAAGGTGAGAAGCCAGAACGCGTTTCCATCAGCCGACTTGGACTTCTTTGCAATCCTCGACAAGCTTTCAGGCCTGGCCTCGTATAAGGGGCTTTACGAAGGTCTACCTGGAAAATGGTATGTATGGCCCATAGCTTGGCGATTCGTGGAGAGGCTCGTAGGGCTGGGACGGTTCCCCACGGGTAAGGGAGAGTATGGCGGTGAAGAAAGGTATGAGGCAGACGTAGTCGTCGTAGGGGGAGGCCTTTCGGGCCTTGCTGCCGCAGCAGTACTGGCTGAGGCTGGCATGAACGTTGTCCTAGTGGAGTCAATGGATAGGGTTGGAGGCTATGCTAGGCTGGATCCCTTAGAGGATACAGGTCTTGCAGAGATTCACGGGTACTCGTCGCCGCTGGAGGCCGTCAAGGCCTTAGAGAGGAGGGCCCGCGATGCTGGTGCAACCATGCTCACCTCGACGGACGCCTATAGCATATACCCAGCCGAGGGCATCCTCGGAGCCTATACCAGGGTATCCTACAATAGAGGTGTACACGTCGTGGTCCGTGCAAAATATTTCGTCTTGACGCCCGGAAGCTATGAGGAGCCAGGACTCTTCGAGAACAACGACATGCCCGGAGTTATGTACGAGTATGGGTTGCGCCGCCTAATCCTGGATCACGGGTTCAGGCCTGAAGAGCCTGTGGCTATAGTTGGTTCCGGGTGGAGGGCAGCCCGCCTGTCATCTTTCATCGCAAGTAAGGGTGTTGTGGTGGAAGGGCCTTATGGAGACATTTCTTCAGCCAGCGGTTCCAGAATAGTCGCCGTTTATGGGGGCAGAAAAGTAGGGGAGGCAATAGTGGTCTCCGAGGGTTCGAGACGCAGAGTTCGCGTGGGATACGTCGTGGTGGCTAAGGGGCTGTATCCTGCAGTGGAGCTGGCTGCCCAGGCAGGAGCCAGGCTGAGGTTCAACCCCAATCTCGGGGCATACATTCCAGAATATAGCGAGGATCTCCGGATCCTCAACAACGTGTTTGTGGCAGGGAGCGCAGCTGGCTACACTAGCTACACTGGTCGGCTGGACTCAGGCCTATTGGCGGCCTACAGTCTCCTAGTCGTTGCTGGAAGGAGCGAGTATGCCGGAAAGGCCGAGACGCTGGCTGAGAAGCTTCGCTTGAGGGTGGCTGGCAATGGGTAAGGTAATAGTATGCTTCTGCGAGGATGTGACTCTCGACGAGATCCGCAAAGCGATAAAGGAAGGGTATAGGGACCTCGAACACCTCAAGAGATTGCTGGGTATAGGCACAGGCCCTTGTCAGGGGAAGCAGTGCCTGATAACAGTGGCTAGGATCCTAGCAGAGGACACGGGCATAAGCGTGTCGGAGATAAGGCTTCCAACGTTTAGGCCTCCTGCAAGGCCCGTTCCCTTGGGGGTGCTGGCAGGTGCAGGCCTCGAAGAAGAGTGAATACGTGGTTGTAGGCGGCGGGGTGGTAGGGCTTTCAATAGCCTACCACCTCGCCAAGCTCGGAGCCTCCGTAACGATTGTCGAGAAGAGGTATGTGGGTTCGGGAAGCTCCACGAGGAACGCCGCCAATGCTAGGGCACACTTCTTCAACCGCGAAGCCTCGCTGCTGGCTTGGGAGAGCCTGAAGAGGATGCGTAAGCTCTCCAGGGATCTAGGGTACAACACCCTGTTTGTGAGGCGGGGGTACCTTTGGCTCTTCTACAAGGAGGAGCACTTGGAAGCTATGAGGAGATATATGAAGACGTGGAAAGAGCTAGGCATACCTGAAGGCAAGATACTTGGGGTAGACGAACTCGCCAAGAGGTATCCTTACCTGAACCTTAGGGGGATAGTTGGAGGCTACCTCGCCGATGCCAACGGGCGATACCACCATGATGCGGTTGTAAGAGCATACTGGATAAACTGCCGTAGATTGGGGGTCAGCATCCTTGAATACGTTGAGGCTAGAAAGGTTTTAGTTAGGAGCGGCAGGGCCGTGGGCGTGGAGACTAGTACCGGCGCGTTTGAAGCGGAAAAAGCAGTCGTGCTGGCTGCAGGACCGTGGACAAGGGTTCTCGCGGAGACTGTGGGCGTGGAGCTACCCATAGAACCTATAAGGAAAGAAGCTATGGTTACAGAGCCTCTAAAGATCACGATAAAACCGCTAGTCATAAATACCAAGGTTAACGCTTATGCCCAGCAGACACTACGAGGAGAAGTGCTCCTCTCCTCGGCAACACCCCTCGACGTGCCAACTTGGAGCTACCAGCACACATACCAGTTCCCTATCCGAGCCGCCAAAGCCATGGTTGAAACCATACCTGCCCTCGCAACAGTCAACTGGCTAAGACAATGGGCCGGGCACTACGCTACCACACCCGACCACAACCCTGTTCTAGGGTATGTTGATGAAGTTGAGAACCTTGCAGTAGCCTCGGGCTTTAGCGGTCACGGCTTCATGCTGGCGCCAGCGGTTGGCGAGTTCATGGCCTTGCTGCTGGAGAAGGGTTATCTGCATCCCGTGATGGCGCCCTTTGACCCAGGCAGGTTCAAGGAGGGTAGAATGATAAGGGAGGACCTAGTTATAGGCTAACCGGTACCTGAATAGGATCCGCAAAGGTTTTCGTAAAAATGATTTTATGCGTGATGCCTGACAATCATGGCTAATTTACGGAGTCCCCGAAGCCTTATCTAACAGCCATTTGGGAAGTTTGTCAAGTAGTCCCAGCCTCAGGAGCGTAACCTTCAGCGGCACCCCTTCCGTGCTCCAGCCTCTTGCCATATAGTACTCCGTTTTCATGTGCTCCAAGCTGGCAGGATCCACAAGCTCGCCTTTGGAGGGCCCCTCAACTATAGGCTCCTTCTCGAGTCTTGGCGGGAGGTTGTCGTCAGAACTTGATGCCCCGTAGGCTATATTCACTAATCTTTCTATGTTCACGGCGATCGATCCAGACTCTAGTAGCTGGCCTGGAGTTACAGTAATACCTAGGAGCTCCGAGACTACAGGTGCAACGGTCTCGGGGAGAAGTGTACGACGCGAGAATTTACATATTCCCGTGTTGTCGTAGAACCCCATCAGGTCTTCCAGCTCTTTCACCATGACTCCTTTACCCTTATAGGAGAGCCTGTCCACTTTTTCAAACATCCATAGACTTCCCGGTATCTCTACAGCATATGATGCGCTCGTCAGGTGATCTGCACCCCTGGTTGAGACGGCGAATCCTAGGGCTAAGCCTTTGAGGCCTCTTACGTCGTATGCTGGGGGTTCAAGCCCCTTGACGTGTAGTGCAAATTCTCCGCCTTCACCCAGCCGTTCAACGGCTTTCCTGACCCCCTCGGCCAGTAGCTCTCCTAGGAAGCCGCGGCGTTCGGCCATGTCCTCCACAAGCGATGCAATGGCATCTATGTCTCCCCAACTTGGCGCGTCTTTGAGGAGGCCTCTTTCACCAGCTTCTATAGCCCAGGCTATTGTGCCTCCCAGACTTATGGTGTCGAACCCTAACTCGTCCGCCAGGTAATTCAGATAGGCTATGTCGCTAATGTTACATATTCCAAGGTTTGTCCCTAGGGAGTATACGGTCTCGTACTCCGGGCCATCAACCTCGACACCCACCCTTTCCACCTTGATCACTTGGCTACACGCTCTTCCGCAGAATGGACACGGGTTTCTCGATATTCTTCGCTTGGGTGCGAATTCTGACAATTCTGAAAGGGCTTTCTCAGGGTCTTGACACCATGTTAGTGTGGATTGCTTCCAGTTGAGAGAGGGGAGAACGCCTAGTGCGCCGCCGGTGAACTGCGTCATGATGGGCGTCCCGTATTCCATGAGCCTTTTGCTTGCCGGATCTTCTAACGTCTGCCTGTTTAGCTCAGCAATGATTTTTCTGGCCTCCTCCATATTTGCTGGCTCGGGGTTAGTGTAGCCTTTTACAAGTATAGCTTTAAGCTTCTTTGAACCCATCACAGCGCCAAGCCCTGTCCTCCCGGCTTGGCGTAGGTTGAAGTCTATCATTGCTATTGCTGAAAGTTTTTCGCCAGCCGGGCCTATTATTGCGTCAGT
>JALURJ010000291.1 GCA_027016915.1 Desulfurococcales archaeon
CTCGCCGTGGAACACAACTTCGGCGCCGAGGCTTCTCAGGGCCTCGACCTTCACCCTAGGCACGCTCCGGGGCATTACTATGACCGCCCTGGCGCCGACAAGGGATGCCGCGAAGGCTATGGACTGCCCGTGGTTGCCTGTTGACGCTGTGATGAGGCCTCGGGCCAGGGCTTCCTCCTTCCTCACGTGGACGAAGTATACCCCGCCACGCACCTTGAACGCCTTGGTCGGCTGCAGGTTTTCGAGTTTAAGGTACACGTCGAAGCCTGCTAGGCGGGAGATTCTTCTAGAGTAGACGAGGGGTGTTCTGGGCAGATGCCTTGACACAACCCTCCTAGCACGGTACACGTCCCTAAGGGTTGGAGCCCCGAATAATACTGCTCACCGTGCTAACCTTGTCTTAACGGCTATTATTACTGTTTCCAGGCTTCCCAGCCCAGCTAGTATTCCGACTTACCTAGACTCATGGGTGCGCCTACCCTCTTCTTGGCAGCCTCGAGGGAAGCCACGCTGAGCACAGCTATGACTGCCAGGTAGGGTATGGCTAGGAGTAGGTACTCGTTGATCCTGAGCCCGAAGGCTGGAGCCACGTGGGGAAGCGACATCACTGCCCCCACAAAGTAGGATGCGAAGAGGACCCTAAGGGGGTTCCAGAACCCTAGGATCACTATGCCCAGCGCTATCCATCCCCTCCCAGCAGTAATCCCCTCAAACCAGCTACCATAAACCGAGAGCGGCAAATAAGCACCGGCAACGCCGGCCCCGGCACCTCCGGCCAGAACACAGATGTAGCGGATCGCAGCCACGTTTATGCCGACGGACCTTGCTGTGGTTGGGTCGTCGCCAACGGCCCTCACCGTGAGGCCCCACTCCGTCCTCTCCGAGAGGACCCATAGGAGCGGTGCTAGCAGGAGGGCCAGGTATGCGAGGGCGTTGTGATCGTTGAGCCACGATGGGAGGAGGGGCACGTCAAGGTGTATTGTCTCCAGCTTCTCAACGGTTAAGCCTAGATAGCCGCTTGCAGCCATGCTGGAGAGCCCTAGGCCCGCTATGGCTAGAGCGAGGCCGCTTACTATCTGGTTGGCCCTCAGGGTTACGCTGAAAAACGCGTGAACCGCTGCCAGTAGAAGGCCAGCGAGGCCGGCGGTAGTCACACCTAGCCAGGGGTTGCCTGTGTGGAGGGTTACCACGAACCCGGTGGCGGAGCCTACGGCCATTATCCCCTCAACGCCCAGGTTAAGTACACCCGACCTCTCGGCCAAGGCCTCCCCCAGGGCAGCTAGGAGGAGGGGCGTGGAATAGTCCACGGCATACCTCATCAAATTTGAGAGGGCTGTAGCCGTGTCAGCCAACCCTGCCAGCCTCCCTCAACCTTCTCTCCAAATATGTGGAGCTTATGGCTGCGAATAGGAGCAGGCCGTTAAAGAGCATGGTGTATCCGACTCCAAGTCTCATGGTCGCCTGAAGCACTGACTGCCTCTCATATATAAGGCCGAGGAACAGGGAGGCCACCACCACTGCTACCGGGTGCAGCCTACCCAGCCACGCGGCTATGATCCCTGTATAGCCGTAGCCTGGGGACATCCTCTGGGCCTCCATAAGCTCACCTGTCAGGCCAGCAACAACGCTCATGCCGCCCAGCCCGGCCAGGCCGCCGCTTATAACCATGGCCAGCAACGTTACCTTGGCATAGCTTATCCCTGCATACCGGGCTGCACGGGGGCTAGACCCTATTATTCTGAGCTCGAAGCCCAGCCTAGTATATTTGAGCAGGAAATACACCAGGCCAGCCGCTAAGACCACTATCACGGCGCCCTCCGCAGCCCCGATCCTGGCTGTCTCGTGGAGGGGCGGGGTCCTAATGAAGCCGAAGCCGTGGGGGTCCTTCCACCTGTACTCCACCAGGTAGTTAACCAGGTGGATCGCCACGTAGTTCAGCATAAGCGTGGTGAGAACCTCGTTGACCCCGAGCCAGGTTCTAAGCACGGCTGGCCCTGCAGCCCACAGCGCGCCTGCTATGAAAGATGCTGCAACCATGATCGGCAGTACGGATGCCCCGGGAAGCCTGTCGGCCAGAAACACGCCCACCCACGTGGCTGCAGCCATCCCGACGAGCAGCTGGCCCTCAGCCCCTATGTTCCAGAACCCCATCCTGAAGGCCACTATGAGGCCAAGCGCGGGGAAAAGCACTGGCAACGAGTTTACGAATATTGAGCTGATCCTCCAGGAAAGGTTCACGGGTGGCCAGAAGCCGGAGGAGACTACACGTACAAAGCTGGACACGCTGTAGCCGTGGAGCCCCAGGATGGCGGCGAAGACTAGTAGTGCTGCCAAGAGCGACGCTGTGAGGGCCAGGGGCGTTGCCAGCCGCTCGGGAACCCTTAAGCCCATCCTAGACACCCGTCCCGGTTGCCATCATATAGCCTACCTTCTCCCTGGTTGCCTCCTCCCTTGGGAGGGGGCCCAGCAGGCTGCCCTTATACATCACGCCCACCCTATCGCTGAGCATGAGGATCTCGTCTAGATCCTCGGATACCAGGATTATGGCAGCCCCCTCGTCAGCCATAGAGGCGAGTTCTCTCCGGATAAAGGCTGCTGCCCTGGCGTCGAGCCCGCTGGTAGGGTTATATGCCACCAGTATCCGTGGGCCGAGGCTTATCT
>JALURJ010000292.1 GCA_027016915.1 Desulfurococcales archaeon
GGTCCGGAGGCGGCGCTTGAAGTCCTCCACGTACACCTTCCTAATTCTCACATCGCCGCTCGGCAGCAGCCTCAGCTGGTAGCCGTGGGCCCTAGACCAGACATCATCCACCTCGTGGATGTAGACTATCAGCGTATCATAGGACCTGAGGGGCTTGAGGAGATCCCTGGGACTAGGCGTGGTGAAGAGCACAGAGGCGACGCGGGTACGAATGACCCTGAAGGTGTCGGCTATAGCCTTGGCGAGATGCGGGTCCGTGAAGAATAGATAGCTACCACCATGCACGCCAGCATCATCCCAGATCAACAGGGGGATCCTATGGTCCCTGGCGTGCCTCACCTTACTCAGGAGCTGGTAGGCGGAGAAGACCATGTAACGCCTGAACACCTCCCTGGTAGTAGCCTTGGGCCCCAGGAAGCCCAGGCGCCTGAGGGCGTCGAAGCCCACCTTAATCGAGTACACGCTCTTACCCGCGCCCTGCCTCCCGTAGATTATCGCGGCGACGAAGCTCCCACGCTTGTACGCCGTGACTATCCGGGAGGCCAGTATGCTCCAGCCGACCCCCGCCTCCTCCGCCTCCTCCGGGCGATCATAGAACTCCCTACGATTCTCAGCCAGGGAGTCCACCTCGTAGACGTCGCCGGACTCCAGGAGCTCCAGGACTCGCTCAATACGCCTGCTCACGGCTCGCTATCACCTCCTTCTCCACGACGAACAGGCCCCTCCTATGGGCGACATCGAAGACCACGCGGAGGAGCTTATCCAGGTCCTCCTTCAGCCTCCTCAGGCACCGAGAGGCATTCACGTAGGGATGAGCCTGGGGGTCCTCCTCGCAGCTATCCAGGGCCTCCCTCACCACCACATCGACGTCGACGTTCAGCCTCCTAGTGATGTCCTGCTTCGCCTCGGGGGGCAGGATCGAGATCAGGGCATCCAGGGCCTCAGCGTAGTCGTAGGCAGCGAAGGGGTTCCTTGAGGCGGCGATCTTAGCCCTAATAGCCTGTATAGCAGTCTCGGTAACCACGGCTATGAAGCCCGGCTGGAGCGCCCTAACAGTCCTATACCTTGAGGCCAAGGCCTAGCCGCCCCCGATCGCTATACTCCTGACAGGCTGAGGGGGCCCTCCGTGGGACAGCATGTAGATAGCGGCGAGTATCGCGAGGACCATCATCCCCGCCACTATTATGACAGGCATCAACTGCTTGAGCCACTCCACGGGGGTCATCCTCGCTATGAAGGCGTTATTCTCGGACTTGAGGATCCGCTCGAGCTCCGCGGGGTGGTGGCGCCAGACCAGGTAGTTTATGAGGTCTGAGGCCCTCACGGTAGCACCGTCCACGCAAGCGGATAGACCGGGGCCCCCGCCGTGCTTCTCGACGAGCTCCCTCACCCTAGCGAGACGCTCTAGCTCCGAGTCTATCTCGGCCAGGGCCTCCTCCTTCCCCACGCCGTAGGCCCTCTTAACCTCAGAGTCCTCCATGGACTCGACCCTGGCCCTGAGCTCCTCGAGGCGCCTGATCCTCTCCTCGACCTCCCCAGGACTGGGGAGCTCCACGGCGAGCTTAAGGTCCTCTATGCTCTCGAAGCCCTTCTCCCGGAACCTGCTTATGGCAGCGGCCTTACGGACCTCGAGGGGGAACGGGTACCCCATGAACGTGACTATAGCCTGCATACCCTTACCAGCGTGCACCGGGTAAGCGCTCTCCCCGTCCGCCGCCCAGACGTAGCGGTCCCTGTAAGGCTTAGACGCTGGCCTCACCACGAAGCCGTCAGACTTGCCGGGGAGGAGGCGGAGCTTCTTATCAGCGCCTATAGCCACGATGAGGACCCCGGAGCGTACGGCAGCTAGGACCTGCCTCACCGCGGAGGGCACAATGGAGTACCAGTACCCGAGGGTAACCAGGAGGCTAGTGAGGCCCCCCAGGACCCCGCCGAGCAGCAGGGCCCCGTAGAGGCTGTTATAGATGAAGACCCCAGCTATCCCCCCGAGCGCCGCCCCCAAAGCATAGGACAGCACGGCCACCAGGCCCATCAACGCCGGTCACCCCAGCTGAACACGTAATGCCGCATCGCCTGGAGCCTGCGCTCGAAGCCCAGAGTAGAGCGCCTGACAGCGGCGAGCATGAGGATCCTCAGGTTCTGCGCGAGGAGCTGATTGGCGTGGACGAGCTTAACGTAGTCCCTGAGAGTGGGGAACCGCTCCGGAGGCGGGACCTGGCTGTTCAGGGCCATCTCAATCCTTGTGGCGATAGCCTCGATCTTCCAGAAGAGGTACTCCTCATCCTTCTCCGTGAAGTACGTCAGCTTAGTATCCCTAGCGATGAACCCGAGGATATACGGCCACAGCTCGCGCCCGACTTTCTCGTCCTCTAGCAGAGTGTATAGGTCGAAGGGCGGAGCCCCACCCGAATCCTGCTGAGAGGCAACCGACTCCAAAAGCCCCACAAGCTCCCTCGGGTCAGGCTTCTCCCGGGCACCCGTGAGCCTACGAATGAACTCCAGCACCAACCCAGACCAACCCAATAAACTATATGCGCATACATAACACCAAGGAGGAAACGATTACCACGAAACACACAAACCCACATACACACACTTAAATAGAGCCCGAGGAGCCCGGGGTTAGAGAACACCATAAC
>JALURJ010000293.1:0-2216 GCA_027016915.1 Desulfurococcales archaeon
TTACCTATACCCGCTTAGATGCCGCAAGCGACAGGACCAGGCACTGGCAGCCCTCGACAAGCTTTCCTGTAACCCTGAATATAGAGTCCAGTCTGGCTATGAACTCTGCTGCCTCGATGTCCGGGCACGAGTAATACTTGAGGATCCTAAGTGTCCTCCTGAATCTCTCGTAGGACCACCTGGCCCTCCTGCATCTCTTAGAACTCAGGTATATGAGGCCGCTTAGGGCTTCCTGGATCGTATCCCTGATACCGCTCAGCATTAAGGATACCATATAGCCAGCCTCGGGGCTTACTCCCTTCTTGCGTAGGGAGTAGGATAAGCTAAGGAGTAACTCGCCTAAGAGGCCTAGTATTAGGCCTGCTGAGAAGTATATTATGGAGGACCCATGCAGGCCCCTAGGAGTGTGGCCCAGGAGCCTCCTCGCTAGTAGGTACCCGTACTTCTTAAGGCCAAAGACGGCCCTCTCAATATAAACATCTAGGGCCTCCGCCGACAGCACATTCTCCGTAATACCGCCTATTAGGTCTAATACCTCCCTCAGCATTAGCTTCAGGAGCAGCTTCTCGTCGTAGGAGGACTCCTTAACAACGAATCTCATCGAGACCTCCCTCTCATCCCCATCCGTGGGTTCTATCTCTATCCACGGGTACCTACTGAGCTTCTCGGCCACATCCTCGAACTTGAAGCCCTCCAGAGTTAAACCCTCGAACCCCATCAAGTAGCCGCAGGACACGGCGGTATCCTCGTCGAGGGCCATCTTCGCTATAGATTCCCTATCGAGTGTTATGCTCGCAGCCTCTCTCGCATGGTGGCTCGGAGGGGCTATTATAATGTAATCGTCGTTAATATATAGGATTAGATTATCGCCTGGACCCAAGCCCTTCTCTTGTAGCCATTTCTTAGGCAGGACTAGAGCGTAAGATTTGGGTCCGACTTTGATTATCCTCCTGGCCTCCCCTAATTCGCTGCAATACGCCATAAACCAACCCCTGGATAATTATAGCGATTAAGGCTTTTGTGTGGTGTAAGATTAATCCCACCAGTTTAATCCTAGCCTTAACATCGGTTATAAACCTATATCACAGCCCTCACACGGAAGAGGTTGGGCACCCCTCCGGCCAGCTAATAAGTGTGTGTAGTAATGCATTAGTATCAAGGGATTAAGGATCTCCTAGTAATCATTATATTATCCTGAAGATAAGGGGGTGCATACTCCTTTGGTTAAACCATTCATTATAGATGAGGGTCCGTATAAAGGGTGGCCTACATACGAGTATGCCAAGAAAAGGATGCACCCTAAGATAGAGCAGGCTAGCACCGTTAAGGAGCTTTTCGAGGCTAGGGCTGAGGTTAGCGGTGATAAGAAGTACCTAGTATACGCCCCAACAATGGAGGAGTACACTTACGGCGAGATGAATAGGTGGGCGAATAGAATAGCATACGCCCTAGCGGAGCTCGGGGTGGGTAAAGGTGATCGTGTAGCTCTATTCCTGAGGAATGCCCCCCACTACATAGCATGCATGCACGGCGTGTACAAGCTAGGGGCTATCGAGGTACCTGTGAACTGGTTCTTCCGTAGGATGGAGGCTAAGTACGTCATAGGGAATAGCGGCGCCAAGGTTGTAGTGGCGGAGCCAGACCTCGTGGATATAGTAGCCGATATCAGGGGCGAGCTACCCGAACTCAAGTACGTGATAACTACGGGCGACGAGCAGGGCCGGGCTGACTATACACTCAAGGAGCTAACTGAGGCGAAGCCCGAGCATAACCCAGATACGAAGATCTCACCGGACGACCCCGTATCCATAATATACACCAGTGGAACTACAGGGCTTCCCAAGGGCGCGTTACTGACGCACAAGTCATTCGTCCTAAGCGCCAAGGCGATAACTCTATGGCCCTTCGATGAGAACTCGGTGGACTATACGGGGCTGCCATTATTTCACGTGAACGCCAAGATATACTCTAGCCTCGGCACGGCGGTGGCCGGCGGCGTCCTAGCTTTGAGCGACAGATGGAGTCCGCAGAAGTTCTGGCACGAGGTAACAGCGACTAAGGCCACACACTTCAACCTCCTAGGATCCATGATTAACATCCTATACGCGCTAACAGAGAAGCCCGAAGAGTCCGTGGCGAAGTACGTGATAATAGGTGGTACCCCGAAGGAGCTGTGGAAGCCCTTCGAGGAGAAGTTCGATATGACGATCCTGGAG
>JALURJ010000293.1:2226-2634 GCA_027016915.1 Desulfurococcales archaeon
CTCCCAGACGGAGGATCCTCTGCCGTTCCTGAACCCGCCAGGGCCCTATGCTAAGGTGGGGAGCTTCGGGGTACCCGTATTCCCGGACCTGGGTCACGAGGTCAAGGTAGTGGATGAGCAGGGCAACGAGGTGGAGCCCGGTAAGCCGGGGGAGCTGATCAGAAGGAGCCCGGCGACGTTCCAGGGCTACTGGAGGGACCCTGGTAGAACCAGTGAGGCCCTCAGGGATGGCTGGCTGTATAGTGGTGACATAGTCTTCGCTGATAGAGATGGCTACTTCTACTTCGTCGACAGGAAGAAGTTCGTGATAAGGAAGAGCGGCGAGAACATATCGAGTTGGGAGATCGAGGATGTACTCAAGAAGCACCCCAAGATAGCGGACGCCGTAGTAGTACCGGTCAAGGACCC
>JALURJ010000294.1 GCA_027016915.1 Desulfurococcales archaeon
GAGAGAGCTGAGGCGGCTAGACGGGCTGTCGCCGTGGCAGTCTTCACCGCCCTGGTCTTCGTCGCCACGTCCATCATAGCCGTAGAGACTCCGGCGACTAGGGGGTTCTTCAACTTCGGCGAGACCATGGTTTACACAGCAGCCCTCATAGGAGGCCCGGTTGTCGGAGCCGTGGCCGGGGGCGTGGGCTCCGCCCTGGCGGACCTCTACCTGGGCTACAGTTACTATGCACCCGGCACCCTCGTTATTAAGGGGTTGGAGGGCCTCATAGTAGGCTACATCGCTTCGAGGGCTAGGAGGTTGAGGGGCAGCGGCGAGCACCTCCTAGTGGTAGGATTCCTCGCCTCAGCCCTGCTAGCACTAATAGGCTACAGGTACTACTCCGGTGGAACCATCCTGAGCCTCAGCGGGCGCGAGATAGTGTTCAACATGCCTCCCGAAGGCTGGATAGCCGTCGCCGTGATGTTCAACCTCCTCCTAGCACTGTCCATAGCCTACAGGGGGGTTGTAGGGACAGTTGAGATGCTCGGCGTCATCGTTGGGGGTGCCGAGATGGTTCTAGGCTACTTCACCTACCAAGTACTGGTCCTGGGCTACACCCCGATGGTGGCTGCCGTGGAGATACCGGTGAACGTGGGCCAGGCTCTTATAGGCCTGGTTGTCAGCATACCCTTGGTTGACAGGCTGAAGAGGATGGGTGTGGAGCTCCGCGTTGATTAGGCTCAGAGACGCTAGGGTTAGGTATAGGGGCTCGGCTAAGGAAGCGCTGGCAGGCCTGTCTCTGGAGCTTGGGGAGGGCAGGCTGCTCCTGGTTACGGGGCCGAATGGCGGGGGCAAGACCACGCTTGCCAGGCTGCTCACGGGGCTCATACCACACTTCTACCCAGCCAGCGTTGCTGGCGAGGTCCGGGTCCTGGGCACAGACCCTCTCAGGCAGCCTGACAGCCTCCTGGGGAGGGTGGGCTACGTCTCCCAGGACCCGGAAGCCCAGCTTGCGTTCCCAACTGTAGTGGACGAGGTTGCCTACCCAGCCCTGGCGCTTGGAAGCAGTGCCGAGGAGGCCCGGAAGAGGGCTCTCGAAGCGCTGAGGCTTGTGGATGGCGAGAACCTATATGGCAGGACCACTTTCGAGCTCAGCAGCGGGGAGGCCCAGAAGACCATTCTAGCATCAGCCCTCTCCACGAGGCCCGACCTCCTAGTGCTTGACGAGCCCCTTCTCTTCCTAGACAAGGAGGCGAGGGAGCAGCTCTTGAGGACCTTAAGGAGGCTTAGAAGAGACGGCAAGACAATAGTGGTGGTTGAGCAGGACCTGGAGCCTTTCCGGGGCATGGCCGACAAGACACTGCTGCTCAGCGACGGCAGACAGGCGGAACCCGGAAGCCACGGCTACGGGGCTCCGCCTAGGCGTGTGGATATAAGTATCCCACCCCTAGGGGCTGAACCCTACATAGAGGCGAGGGATCTGTGGTACAGGTATCCGAGGGGCGACTACGTGGTTAGAGGGTTCTCCCTGAGGGCGGGTAGCGGCGAGATCCACGCGCTTGTAGGGCCCAACGGGTCGGGCAAAACAACGCTGCTCAAACTGCTGGCAGGTATCTATAAGCCTGCGAAGGGCTTGGTGGAGCATAGGGGCAGAGCATACTATGTTCCCCAGAACCCGCTGCTAGGGCTCCACGGCCCCCGCGTAGAGGACGAGGTCTGCCGGAGCCATAGGCCGGGAGGGGTGGATCCCAAGCTCGCTCTGGAGATAGCCGGGCTCCACGGGCTGGCAAGCGAGGGTGTGGCCAGGCTTAGCCATGGCCAGCTCCGCCGCCTGGCCCTAGCCTCAGCCCTCTCCTCAGGCGCCGACATAGTTCTGATGGACGAGCCGACGGCAGGGCTTGACCCGGAGTCCAGGGTTTTCCTCGAAGCCATGGTTGATGAGCTGGCAGACTCGGGGAGGATAGTGGTCGTGGCGACGCACGACGAGCCTTTCCTGAAGAGGATCGGCGCTGAGATCCACCGTGTCGAGAGGCCTCAGCCCTAAATTATTAAAGGCAAGCTGGACAGGTTAGACCAGGTGCAGCGTTTTGAAGGTCGCTATTCTTGCTGGGGGTTTCGGGAAGAGGCTCCGCCCCCTAACCTCCGAGAGGCCTAAACCCCTGGTCGAGGTTGCTGGGAAACCCATACTCGTCCACCAGATCGACTGGCTGCGGAGCCACGGGTTCAACGAGATCGTCCTCCTGGTAGGCTACCTTAAGGAGAAGATAATGGAGTATATCGGCGGTGGCTCCAAGTTCGGGGTCCGCGTGGTCTACGTGGTGGAGGAGGAGCCGCTGGGCACGGGCGGAGCCCTGAAGAACGCGGAGCATGTGCTCAAAAACGAGGAGGTCTTCCTAGTCCTCAACGGCGACATAATAACCAACCTTGACCCCTTAAGGCTCCTCGATGCAGTGAGGAGTGGGGGCGTCGCCGCAGCTGTGGCGGCGGTGCCTTTGAGAAGCCCCTACGGGATCCTCGAGCTCGGCGAGGACGACAGGATCCTGGCGTTCAGGGAGAAACCAGTCCTCCACGAGTACTGGATAAACGCCGGCGTCTATGCAATGTCCCCCAAGGTGTTCAGCTACCTGCCGGACCGAGGAGACATAGAGAGACACGGATTCCCCCAGCTGGCCCGTGAAGGCCTCCTCAAGGCAGTCAAATACGAGGACGTGTTCTGGAGAAGCATAGATACCCATAAGGACATAGAGGAGGCGGCCAAGGAGCTGAGGCAGCGCACCTACGGGTGAGGCGCGCCAGCTATGCGCATGGATGAGATATACCTCGACTGGCCTAGGCTGGCCGAGAAGGGCCTCAGCGACGCCGACGACGTTCACGTAGAGAGGTTCACGCCTAGAAGCATAGTAGTTATAGGGATGGGCGGTTCAGGGATCCTGGGCGACTACCTAAAGACGCTGGCCTACGACGCCGTCCCCGTATATGTGGTCAAGGGTCCCCGCCCCCCGGGGTGGATCGGCGGACAGGACCTTGTACTAGCAGTCAGCTACTCCGGCAACACCCTGGAAACCCTCCACTGTGTTAGAGACGCACTGCGGCTAGGGGCCCGCGTCGTGGCCATAACTTCTGGCGGCAAGCTGCTCAGCCTGGCCAGGAGGATCGGTCTACCCACCGTGAGGCTGGTCGAAGGGATCCCTCCACGCACAGCCCTGCCGGAGATGCTGTTCTCAGCCCTCAAGGTCCTGGAGAAGACCGGCCTCAACATAGCCGGGCCGCAGGACTACAGGGAGGCCGTGGAGGTTATGAGAAACGCTGGGAGCGAGGACTATGAAAGTCTGGTGGACCACCTCTCCGCAGGAACCCCAGTGGTTGTGGTCTACGACCACCTCAAACCGCTGGGGCTTAGGTGGAAGAACGAGCTAAACGAGAACAGCAAGCTCCCGGCGAAGCTGGAGGTATATCCTGAGGCAGGCCACAACGACATTGTTGGGTGGGAGGCCCCTCCGCCAGGCGATTACAGGTTCCTCCTAATCCACGACCCGGACAGCCCATCCCTGACGGCCAGGCTTGCTGAGTACTACTCTGCCGTTGGCCGGGTCGAGGGGCTGGAGCTTAGGGGCTCCTCCCTACTGGCCAGGCTAATGTATGGTAGCATGGTTGCAGGCCTCGTGTCGGTGGCTGTGGCTTCTAGAAGAGGCCTGGATCCCGCCGAAACCCGTAGCATATCATGGTATAAGGGGGTGTTGAAGGGTATTTTGGGGGAACAGGGGGATAGATAAGTTTTATTAACAATGTTAAATATGAAACTCTACTGTGTATAGCAATGAAGGGGGAAGAGGTTCGAATCCTGAAAAGAGTCTTCTTAAACCCTCTGGAGCTCCTCGTTAAGAACTGGCCAACACCACTACTTCTGCTCAACAGCCTCTCCAAGGACGGGTATAGGGTCTGGGCTAAGCTGGAGTTCTACAACCCGTTCAGCCACAGCGTTAAGGACAGGCCTGTGTGGAACATGCTTAGAAGAGCGATGGAGAAGGGCAAAGTCTCCGACAGGCTCTACGAGGCGTCCTCGGGCAACGTGGCGATAGCGCTTGCATCCCTGGCGGCGATCCACGGGCTTAAGTTCAGAGCCTACCTTCCGGCGCCGACTCCCAGCACCACCAAGACCCTGATACGTGTCCTCGGGGCAGAGTACGTGTCCACCGACTATCCGACCATAGGGCCTGAAATGATAGAGTATGTGGCAAAGCTAGCCGAGAAGGATGGAGCCACCAACCTGAACCAGTTCCATAACGATGCAAACTACGAGGCACACTACGAGTACACAGGCAGGGAGATCGTGGAGCAGCTAGAGGCCGTGGGCGAGAAGCCCAGCGTCCTTGTAGCCGGTATAGGTACGTCTGGACACATAGCCGCCATTACGAGGAGGCTTCGCGAAAGGTTCGGCGACGACGTAAAGGTTGTCGGCGTACAGCCAGCACCCGGCAGCAGCATTCCAGGCATAAAGAGGCTGGAGACCCAGCCGAAATGGATCAACTGGATACGCGTGGACGAGGTTGTCGACGTGCCCAGGGAGGAGGCGATAGACGAGGCGATAAATGTGGCAAGGAGCGAGGGGCTCCTAGTAGGCCTCAGCTCAGGCGCCGTGGTCCGGGCCTTCAAGAAGATCAGGGAAAAGTACGGGCCCGGAACATACGTGCTGGTCTTCCCTGATGACGGCTTTAAATACGTTGAGGCATTCGCTAATAGGTTGAGAGGTTGAAAAATGCTGGACCCCGAGAGGATCAGGGAGGACTTCCCGATCCTTAAACAGCGCCGCATAATCTATTTCGACAACGCAGCCACAACCCACAAGCCGCGCCAGGTCATAGAGGCTGTGAAAAGGTTCTATGAGACCCACAACGCCA
Source organism: Desulfurococcales archaeon (assembly GCA_027016915.1). Lineage (GTDB taxonomy): Archaea > Thermoproteota > Thermoprotei_A > Sulfolobales > WAQK01 > WAQK01. Next base: position 4,881 of record JALURJ010000294.1, read on the forward strand.
ACATCCATAGAGGGCTCCACGACCTGAGCCAGGAGGCCAGCGAGCTCTACGAGGAGGCCCACAGGGTGGTGGCTAGGTTCATCGGGGCCCGCGACATGGCCGAGATAGTTTTCACCAGGAACACCACCGAGTCCCTCAACCTTGTTGCCTACGCCCTGGCCCTTTCCAGGCTGGGCCCAGGAGACAACGTTGTAACCACCATAATGGAGCACCACAGCGGCATGCTGCCCTGGATCTATCTCTCCAGGATCCGCGGCTTCGAGGTCAGGCTAGCCAAGGTTACCGGGGAAGGCGAGCTGGACTACACCATGCTTGAGGAGCTGGTGGATGAGAAGACCAGGGTCGTCGCCGTGGCCCATGTCAGCAACATGCTGGGGACGATAAACGATGTGAAGCGGATAGCCAGGATAGCTCACGAGGTTGGCGCCTACGTGGTGGTGGATGCTGCTCAGAGCGCGCCCCACATGAAGCTAGATGTGAGGGACATGGACGTAGACTTCCTGGCGTTCAGCGGCCATAAGATGCTGGGCCCCACCGGCATAGGAGTGCTGTACGCCAGGCAGGAGCACCTTGAGGAGCTTCCACCCTTCCTCTACGGAGGGGACATGGTGAGGGCTGTGCACTACGTGGAGGGAAGGGTGGAGGCCAAGTGGAACGAGCTTCCCTGGAAATACGAGGCTGGTACGCCCAACATTGCTGGCGGAATAGGCCTTATGGAGGCTGTCAGGTACCTGGAGCGCATAGGTATGGAGAATATCGAGGAGTATGAGCGCAGGCTCGCTTCCTACCTGTTGAAGAGGCTGGAGGAGCTGGGGGACAGGATCGAGTTCTACGGGCCGCGCGACCCTGCTAGAAGGACAGCCCTGGCAGCCTTCAATGTGAGGAGTATGGATCCCCATGCCGTTGCCGCAGCGCTCAACGCTTACGGCATAGCGGTTAGAAGCGGCTACCACTGCACCCAACCCCTCCACGAGTACCTCGGCATAAAGGGAGGCTCCGCCAGGGCCAGCCTATACATCTACAACACTGTCGAGGAGATAGACTACTTCATAGAGGCTCTAAGCACCATAGCCTCCAAAGCCTGAACATTGGGTGTAGGGTTTGAGCCTGCTGGCCCACCTGGTCAACAAGTATGGGAAGACTGTTCTGCACGAGTATGATCTCCAAAAACTGGTGGGTAAGGTTGTCCTTGTACCTATACGTCTCCTCAGGGAGCACGAGGAGACTGAGGCCTCCCTGGTCTATTGCCTGGTAAGCGAGCTTGCAACCCTCGGGGTCCTTAAATACCCTGTCCTGGCTGATGCCAGGACCCTGACTGTTCTGGACGGCCACCACAGGCTCAACGCTGCCAAGAAGCTGGGGTACCGGTATATACCGGTGTTCTTCGTCGACTATGCTGATGACAGGACTATAACGGTGACAAGCTTCAGGAAGGACTTCAGGGTAACCAAGGTGGAGGTCGTGGAGCGCGCCCTAAGCGGCTCCAAGTACCCGCCCAAGACGTCGAAGCACAGGCTCAGGAAGACAGCTGTCCCCAGAATAGAGGCCAACATGGAGGCCATTGATGCTGGTAGCTCGCCTCACCTTCCCAAGATCGAAGATTTCAGATCATAGGGTGCCGGATTCTCCCTTCTCCAGCACTATGACCCTAGCGCCCCTCTCCCTCCTCTCTTCTACAATGTTATAGCCCAGCCTGCCCACTATGAGGTTAAGCACTGTTCGTGGCACCATTCCTGGCTCCAGCTTTATCGTGACCCTCTTCGCCTTAGACCTCCTCAAAAACTTAACCAGTCTAGGTATGGGCTGGTCGTCGCAGCCTTCACCCTGGCTTGTCAGGTCTAGAACTTCTGCGCTCTCCACGGTCAAGGGACAGGCACCCGCATCACGTGTTATGCTGAACACTCTAATTAGTTTAGTTTCGGGGCCTGGGGAGGGTTTTATAGGTTTCCCGGAACCCTAACCTTCGAGGTGCCGAGAATGGTTGAGAAGGAGAAGCTGCTTGTAGGGGATGTGGAGCACATCTGGTTTGAGTACGACAGGCATAATGATATACTATACATAAACTTCGGCTACGACGTCGAAGACGCTGATGAGAGCATATTGACGGAGAACGACATAGCGGTAAGGATAAAGAACGGCCGGGTTGTCAGCCTCACCATCTTCGATTTTGCCAAGAAGATAGGCATCTACTAGTGCCTCCTGGAAGACCTGGCTGCCGACATTAGCCTCGCCCTGAGGAAAGCTGAGTACATGCCGATGGCCACAGCCCCGAGGAATATGGGGAGGATCAGCCGGGGATAGCAGGAGACGAGGGGCACGAGGCCTGCAACGCTGGCTAGGAGGACCAGCGTTAAACCCCTAGCCTTAACATACTGGGCCACCAGCCTGCTCCTGGCCTCGGGGCTCAGTGTGCCTATCAGGGCCAGCAGCTCGTCCCTCGAGTCGGCCGCTACTCGGGGGTCCTCGATCAAGACCTTGGCGCCTCTGCCCTGCATGTAGGCGAAGGCTGCGTAGACTAGGAGGATCACGAGTCCTGGGAAGGCAAGCTGCAGGGCTCCGCATGCCAGGGCTCCGGCGGAGGCAACTTCGATCTCTACGAGCAGCTCCGCCACTATTACCGTAGTCGGAATAAGCCAGACACGCCTTGGATCTACCAATGGTTGGGGCACCTGTCCATACTAGGCTTGTCTCAGCCTTTAAGCTTTGCATGAGGGCGGGCCATAGCGTATTTCGGCGCGGCATGCCCTATGCATCACTCTTATAATGCCTAACCCTGAAATTGTGCTGGGCGTGGACGGTGTCGTTCCAGCAGATGACGAGTCCGAAGCAGATGCTGCTGAGCCAGGCCATGATACTCATGTTTTCGGCGGCAATGGCGTTCCTGCCGAGGCAATACTACATGCTACTCATAGTCGTCTACATATTGATACTTCCCGTAATTATTTCCAAGATGGGTGTAAAGCCTGGCAGCAAGGGCGGAGACCCTCAGGAGATTGAGAGGGGCGCCATACTATACGAGGAGAAGAACGCCCAGCAGATCATGGTGTCGGACACCAAGCTCACCGAGGAGATCCAAGCCCAGCTCAAAGGCATGACCCTCAGCATGGCCCTTTTCCCAATAATCATCGCCTGGTTCTGGCTCTACGGCAAGTTTCTCTTCAACCCTGTCCAGGAGGCCCTCTTCGGCGGCGGCACAGGGAGGTTCCTCTCAACCCTCATCCTGTTCGAAGGCTCCTTCGTGATAAGCAGGATCTCGGCTGTGGCCCTGAGGGGTAGGCTTAGGCAGACCCAGATGATAGTTATGCCCAACTCCTACAAGGTGACCAGCAAGGGCATAATATCCAAGGGCATAGGCTCCAAGGTAGCCTTAAGATTCCCCCTTAAGGACTACGAGCTGATCCTGGAGCCCAGGAGGAAGTTCGTCGAACTAGTCC